>JAHFUH010000115.1 GCA_023265215.1 Acidobacteriota bacterium | reverse complement strand
TTGCAGGAACTCCTTTAAGCTGGACGCCTTCGATTCGTCGAAAACACCTTCGGTGCGCCATAGGATCCGGCCCGTACGGTCCACCAGGAAGCAGTAAATGTGCTTCTCTTCAGGAATGCCAAGCGCTTTGAGAAAAGGCTGCTTATCAATATAGAGTGTGATGGTCCTGGCGCGGGCTTTCCGGTCAGGAATGCCCCTGCGCATACCCGTATCGATGAACCATCTCACCAGCCGATTCGGACTTTGAATCGTCGGCAGCTCATAATAGCGGAAATCCGGGTCGACGTCCTCAAACCGCTTCATCTCTCGCAGCCATGTGTCGACCTGTTCCTGCTGCTCGCGCTGAAAGGCTACGAGCAGCAAATTGCGCATACCTTCAAAGTCCTCGGGCAGATTAAAGGATCTCTTCTCCAGATTGGAGGCCTGCAATCGTGGGAACTGATTCTCACTATCGCCGTTCTTATCTAGTGTCATACAGGGGCCAAATGTCGCTGTACAAGCCAATGTAAAAAAGAAGAGCCAAGAAGCGCACTGGAATATTCTATTCATGGGTACTGAGCGCAAGGCGGCTCTCGCCTCACATTTTCGCATAGGATTTCATTTTATATCATAGCTGGGGCTTGAACCAGAGTTTCATCGACAATGACAAGAAGGCATTCCTAGAGTAGGATAAAGAATCGCAGGTGAGGCTTTTAGGGAAACGACTTCCAAGCCGAGCCTCGCGGAAAATCGATACGAATGCCTGGCAGCTGTTATGAAAATCGCCATCATCGGAACTGGCATTAGCGGGTTGCTCACGGCGCGTCTGCTTTCCAAGGATCACGATCTTGGCGTGTTCGAAGCAAACCATTACGCCGGCGGACATACCAATACTGTTTCGTTCGAGGCATTTGCCAAACGGTACGCGGTAGACACAGGCTTCATGGTATTCAACGACCGCACCTATCCCAACTTTGTGCGCATGCTTCAGCTGCTAGGCGTATCGGGCAGATGGAGCGACATGAGCTTCAGCCTGCGCTGCGGCAAAACCGGACTGGAGTACCAGGGGAGTTCTCTCAACGGCCTCTTTGCGCAGAGGCGCAATATCTTTCGTCCGTCCTTCTATCGAATGTTGCTGGACATCCTGCGTTTCAACCGAAGCGCGCGCGAGTTGCTCCGCGGTGGGGACGACAGCCTCGAGCTGGGCGACTATCTGGCACGCCGGCATTACAGCCGGCAGTTCATCAACCACTATCTGGTCCCGATGGGAGCAGCCATCTGGTCTGCACGCCCCGATCGTTTTCTTCATTTTCCCGCGCGTTTCCTGATCCGGTTCTTTGACAATCATGGCCTTCTTACCGTGCGCGGTCATCCGCGTTGGCAGACCGTGTCGGGCGGTGCTGTAGCATACGTGGATGCATTGACAAAGCCGTTCGCCGACAGGATCCGGCTGAATTGCTCGGTAGTTTCGATAGTCCGTCACGAAGACAGAGTCATGGTGAACTCCCGAAACGGGGCCCCGGAGAGCTTTGACTGTGCCGTGCTCGCCACACACGCCGATCAGTCGCTGGCGCTGCTTTCCGATGCGACTGCGGCGGAACGAGAGATCCTGTCGTCTTTCCCGTACCAGCGCAACGATACAATCTTGCACCTGGATCCTTCGCTGTTGCCTCGATGCCGGCGTGCCTGGGCTTCCTGGAACTACTTTATCCCCCGAGAAGACGGCAGCCCCGTCGTCCTGACGTACAACCTGAACCGTCTCCAGGGGCATAGTTCCCCCACTCCTGTTTGCGTGACGCTTAACGAAACGCAAGCCATCGATCAAACCACAATCCTCCAGAGGATTGTGTATCATCATCCCACTTACGGACCTGGGGCCATAGCAGCCCAAGGACGTTTTCACGAGATCAACGGCAGAAACCGGACCTATTTCTGCGGTGCCTACTGGGGAAACGGATTTCACGAGGATGGCGTCAACAGTGCCTTGGCTGTCGGCCAATGCTTCGGCAGGGGGTTGGAGTCGTGCTGAGCTGCATCTACAAAGGACGAGTCGAGCATCGACGCTTCAGCCCGGTCGAGCATCGTTTTCACTACCCGCTGTACATGCTGTATCTCGACCTTGATGAATTGCCGTCACTTTTGCGGAGCCGCTTGGGTCTGCACCAGGCGTATTTTTCCGCCGCATCTTTTTGCCGGCAGGACCATCTGAGCGACCCGGCGCTTCCCCTGCGGGATGCTGTATTGCAGCTGGTCAATAGAAATTCGGGATTGCAGCTCACGGGCCCCGTGCACCTGCTCACCCTCCTGCGCAACTTCGGGTATTACTTTAGCCCTTTGAATCTGTACTTCTGCTTCGACGCAGGGGGCCGGAACGTCGCGTCGATAGTCGCCGAAGTTACCAACACGCCCTGGCTGGAAAAAAATTGGTACGTGCTTTGGGAAGGCAACCGTTTTGGCCGGCCGGACCAGTTGTACTTCCGCCATCCCAAGGGCTTTCACGTATCCCCTTTCATGGATATGGATGCGGAATACGAGTGGCGCATGAACAAGCCGGAAATGGCCCTGACAGTTTTCATCGCGTACCACAGGCAGGGTCAAAAGATGTTTGAGGTCACGCTGGCGTTGAAGCGTCAGGAACTCAGCCGGTGTGCCATGCTGCGAACGCTAGTGCGTAATCCCTGGATGACCGCTCGGGTTTCGCAAGCTATCTATTGGCAGGCACTGCGGCTTTGGCTGAAAGGATGCCCATTCCATCCTCACCCCAAATATCGCGGCAGGGAGGAGGCGCAGCGATCTTGAACAACCCTGCTGTCCATGCCCCAAATGGCTCAACGTCAGAAGGACAAATTCCCGCAGGACTGATGCGCCGCCTGGTGTGGTCCCGGCTGGATCCATTGGAACACGGCAGTCTTACCATCGAGGATGGAAATTATCATCGGACCTTCGGCGCTTCCGGCGACAATTCTCTCTCGGCAACCATCCATATCCGCGATCCGCGCTTTTACCGCAGGCTGGTTTTTGGCGGCAGCCTCGGTACAGCCGAGGCGTTTATCCTCGGGTACTGGACCTGCGACAAGCTGGTCGACCTGGTGCGTATTTTCTGCCTGAACGCCGCACTCTTGGGCAGCATGGAGCGTGGTCCGGCACTGCTTTTGAATCTGCTGCGTGTCGCCCGCCACCGGATGCGGCGCAACACAGCCTCGGGAAGCCGCCGCAACATCGCAGCCCATTATGATCTGGGCGATGACTTTTTTTCGCTATTCCTGGATCCAACCCTGGCTTATTCCTGCGCTGTTTTTCCAACGTGGAAGAGCTCACTGGCCGAAGCCTCAGTAGCCAAGTTTGACCGCATTTGCCGGAAACTCGATCTGTCATCGGACGACCATTTGATCGAGATCGGTACCGGCTGGGGCGGCTTCGCGCTTCATGCGGCCCAGCGATATGGCTGCCGAATTACTACGACCACGATCTCCCGGAAGCAATATGAATTTGCTCAAAGGCGGATTCAAGAGGCCGGTTTGTCAAACCGCGTAACCGTGATCATGGAGGATTACCGCAACCTGAGCGGATCTTACGATAAGCTCGTCTCCATAGAAATGATCGAGGCTGTAGGATACCAGTATTTTGACACCTATTTTCGGGTTTGTTCTCAGCTCTTAAAACCTGAGGGTATGATGCTCCTGCAGGCCATCACCATTCCCGATCGGCGATTCCACCGTTACCGGCGGTCGGTTGATTTCATCCAGCGGCACATTTTTCCGGGCGGCTGCCTCCCTTCCATCGGTGCGATCTGCCGATCCATCGCGCAGACGACCGATTTCGGTCTCTTCCACCTGGAAGACATTACGCCTCACTACGCGGAAACGCTGGCGCGCTGGCGGCGGCAGTTCCAGACCAACCTCGACCAGGTCAGAAAGCTGGGATTCTCGGAGGAGTTAATCCGTACCTGGGAGTTTTACTTCTGCTATTGCGAAGGCGGATTCCGCGAGCGGGTGATCGGTGATGTGCAGATTTTGCTGACCAAGCCCGCCTGCCGCCGGGCCGCGATTTTGCCTCCGCTTGAAAAAGCTTAGCTACGAATTAAACGAAACTACCTATTCCGCGCGCGGCCGGAAGAGGTAGTGGGACACATACCATTCCTGGCCTTGCCGGTACTTGAATAGCTCGGCGCAGGCCATAAAAAATATGCGCCAGCGCTGAAGCTTGCGAGCGGCATCACCAGGCCCGGGTGCGGTTTCGAACAGGCTCAATAGGTCGGACCTCTGACGATCACAATTATCAAGCCATGCCTCCAGCGTCCGGGCATAATGGATGCCCGAGAACCGCCATTGGTCTTCCAATATGAGATCGCTCTGAAAGTGCAGGAGCAGGTCGTCGGAAGGCATGATCCCGCCGGTGAAAAAGTTCCGTCCCATCCAGTTCGATGCTCCCTCCGTCTCGAATGCATAGGCGAAATGCGTGTGGCAGAATATGTGCACCAACAGCTTCCCATTCGGGAGCAGCCATTTAGAAATGCGGCGGAGCAGCTCCTCTTGGTTGCGAATATGCTCGAACATCTCCACCGACAGGACGCGGTCGAAACATCGCGCGGTAGCAAAATCGGCGGCATTGACCGTCATCACCTCGATGTTGGCTAACCCTAGATCAGAGCAACGTGACAAGATAAATTCACGCTGGGTTCGTGAATTGGAAACCGCCAGGACCCTGCAGTGCGGGTAGCGCCGTGCAATCCAGAGGCAGAGCGAGCCCCATCCGCATCCCAACTCCAGGATTTCCATGCCGTCCTGGATTCCTGCGCGCCGGCAAAACAGTTCCAGCATTGCCTCTTCCGCCCCAGCCAGCGTTGTCTCCGGTTCGGGCCAGTAACAGCAGCTGTATTTCAGTCGGGGACCGAGGACGCGCAGAAAGAACCCGGTCGGTGCCTCATAGTGCTGCTCGTTGGCAGAGTCCACCGCAACTGCGATCGGGCTGATGCGAAGTTCTGAAACAAATTTCTGCAACGACTCCCTTGGTTGCCCGATGTTGCGTGATACCTCCTGGCGCAGGCGGGACGCCAGCAGAAGCCGGATGCCCACGCGGATCAACCAGTCGGGTACAAGACCCCGTTCCGCCAGGTCGATGAGGTTCATTCGGCTCCACCTTGTTGCTTCGGGAACCAGGGAAAGAACACGCTGGTCGTGCGCTGGTACTCGCGGTAGTCGTCCCCTCGGCTGGCCAGCGCCTGCGTTTCAGTCGGAGGAATGCCCGTCACCCGGAACAGCAGGTACAGCATTGTTGCGGGTGCCAGCAGAGTCACCCACGCGTAAGGGGCCCCGGCTGCAAGCGCCACATAGGACCACCAGTGCAGCCATTCAAAGAAGTAGTTGGGGTGTCGCGAGTAGCGCCACCAGCCTTCCCGGCAGGTCTTGCCCCGATTTTCTGAGCGCTCTCTGAAGTGCGCTAGTTGCCGGTCTGCAAGAATCGTGTTGCCCACACTAACGCACCAGATAAAGGCGCCCGTGATATCCCAGCCGCTCCAGCGGGCCTGAGGGTTGTGGGTTACAACCAGCGCAGGCAAAGAGAAAAAAACCACGAAAATGGCTTGGCTCTGAAAAAAGAAAAACAATCTTCGCTCGGCATTTGGGCCCCATTCCTTGCGCAACGAGGCATACCGGCCATCCTCGGGCCGGCCGCGAACACGATCGATCACCAGATAAGCTGCCAGGCGCAGCGCCCAAATCCCGATCAGTGCCGCAACCAGAACCCGTCGAGGCAAATAGCCGCCGGACGTTGCCCCGAACAGCGTTCCAAGGACGCCGATACCTGCAGCCCAACCGGCGTCCACAATGCCTGCGTTATGCGTCCTGCGCTGGATGACCCAGAGTCCGGTCATCATGGCCGAAGCCATCAGACATCCCGCCAGAATCTGAGTTACCGGCCCGAGTGGCATGCTTCCCCTCCTGCGTTTGCTGGCAAACGACCTTTGGAACAACACTGAAGCAGCGTAAGGCGCCGGGAAAATCCCCGGGATTGGCAACATCGTTGATTTCATAAAAAACCGGAGGCTCATAAGACCAGCCCTTGCCAAGACGGGCTTCCTCGCTCCGGATCTTCCGCAACAAATAAGGACCGCCAAGAGCGGCATAGATACGGGAACTCCAGCCAAACTCGCTTTGCACGTCTCGCAGAATAGATCTCATTTTTGCAAAAAGAGCCGGCTTGTCCCTGTAATAGCGCGTTGCCGCGCCGGCCACTGCGGCGAATGAAGAACCCATGCTTTCGACCTCCGCCGCAAAGCGGCGGCGGATCCTTGGATTCGGGTGGTCCTGGTACCGTTTCCAGCCTGCCAGGGTGGTCCGAAGGATCCGGAGGATGCTGGGTCCGTTGATTTCAAAATCTCGCTCGAATGCGCGCACAATGAGCTCCGATTCCAGGCCTGCCGGGATATGCGGATGCCGGTAGTTGAAGCGGAACTGTCCATGGGTGTCCGGAATAGGACACTGAGCTTCGTCGAGCAGCAATCCTTTGGCTTCCATTTCCGCATGAAAAGGCGTGCCCGGCAGAGGCATGTAGAGCATGAACTGGTGAAAGTCGGTGTCGTGCCGGACAGCATAGTCAATAACCGCATCTATATTTTCCGGCGTGTGATTGTCCAATCCAATAATGCTGGATCCCAGGACGCGGATTCCGTGCGACTGAAGCTCGCGCACCAGCTGATAGGTATCTATGCCGTGAAGCTTTTGGTATTGACTGTTTTCACTTTCCAATCCCATCCAGATCCAGGAAACCCCAAGGGCAATGAGCTCCTCGATGGCATAGGAGCGGACGGCATCGGCGGAGCTGAAGACATATAGAGTCCAGGACTTGTCATGCTTCTCCACCAACTCGAGCAGTCGCAGCGCCCTGCCGCGATATAGAAGGAAGTTCTCATCCATAACAAAAAAGGAGCTTGTGCCTCGCAACTGCTCGATCTGGCTCATGATGTCGAACAGTTCATCCCCGGTGCGGTAGAAATTGATGTACTTTCCTTTGCCGCCGAACATCGAAGATGTCGCACAGAAGTTGCACCCTATCGGACATCCGACCGACGGTATGATTGTCACCGCGACATCGCTGGGGCGTTCCTTTACGGAGATTCCCATATTACGCGTGCCGATCCTGGTCGGAATCACCGGGTGACGGATCGGCTGGTGCGGGTCTTCGCCAAGGTATTTTCGGAACCAGTGCACTCCTTCATCGCGCACGATCCAATCCGCATCAATTCGCACGCTCAGGTCGGGCAACTTTGCAATGTGGCCGCCCACGACAATGGCAGCTTCCGGCTGATAATGGCGCACCAGCTCGCACATGCGTTGGACTTTCAGCAGGTTGGTGGTGATGCTGCTGATCCCGACGATGTCGTAGCTGCGCTCCCGGATTTCCTCCACGAAACGGCCGAGAGTTGGGAAGTCGAGGACCACGCAGGGTGCAGAGATATTCGCCTGGATAAGCATCAGTCCCCAGGAACGATGGAACATCCGGAGCGAGAATGGTCCCTGCACCCGCGTGACCTGGTTGTGATACAGCTCCATAGGATTGATTGCCCGGCTGCCGTAATCGTCGTCCCGGGCATAGGGGCCAAAGACGCTGGCCAGCAATACCCTGGCCCGGCTTCCCAAAGGGTGAGGCATTGAGCTCTTTGAACTGCGCTCCGCGGACGCGCGTTGGTCCTGTGTTGTTTCCATTATGAAAACTCTATTCCTATGGCCAGCCACCAGAGCATGCTGCGAGTAAGTCCTTTGGAAGCGGCTTTCCAATTGCAGCAATCACACAGAATTGAAAACTGATTTTAACAGCGAGTGCGGTTTAGGGTCAAATTCCATTTGCGGAATGGAACAGTCGGAAGCGCTGTTTATTCCCACCTGGTGATTATCTTGCGCTGGGGATGTCGCACCGGAAATTGACTTGTGTATATTGGGATTTTAAATGGCTTTTGATTTAAAATGCTAACGCACTCCATTCGTTATTCTTGGCTACAAGGATGGAGTAAAGCATGAAGCCAGGAAGATAGGAAACGTTAAGTGCCATGAAGCGCAGCCGCATTATCAGCGTGGGCCACTATGTTCCTGATCGAGTAGTTAAGAACAGCGACCTGGAAAAAATCCTGAACATTTCCGACGATGCTATCGTCAAGCGCACCGGCGTGCGCGAGCGCCGTTACGTATCTCCCGGGACAAGCTGCTCCGACCTTGCCTATGAAGCATCTAAGCGAGCCTTGGAAAAAGCCGGCATGGAACCGGGCCGGATCGACCTGATCATCCTAGCCACCCTATCGCCCGACCACTTTTTCCCCGGCTCCGGCTGTTTCCTTCAGGAGCGGCTTGGCATTCCGGGCACGCCTGCCATCGACCTTCGCAACCAGTGCTCCGGCTTTTTATACGGATTGAGTATCGCCGACCAATTTATCCGGACTGAAACCTATCGGAACGTCCTCGTAGTTGGGTCCGAGGTTCACTCGACCGGTCTCGACTTCTCACCCGAAGCATCCAGCGTAACAATAATCTTCGGTGACGGCGCCGGCGCAGCGATCCTTGGCCCCTCTGTCGATGGTACTGGGCTGCTGGCCAGCCGTCTCCATGCAGACGGCCGATTTGCTCATGAACTCTGGGTTCCATCACCGGGCACACGTCACGAAGTGCAAATCAACCACCCGATGATCGATCAAAAAATGCATTATCCGCGAATGAATGGGCGCGCGGTTTTCCGATCGGCGGTTGTGCATATGACAGCAGTGGTCGAAGACATTCTCCAAAGCGAGAGATTGAGACGCGAAGATGTCTCTTTATATATCTTCCATCAAGCCAACCTCCGCATTGTCGAAGCTGTGGTGTCTCGCCTCGGCATCGACGCATCGCGGGTGTATAACAACATCGAGCGCTATGGCAACACGACTGCGGCTGCATTGCCGATTGCTCTGAGCGAAGCTGTGGAATTGGGACGCGTCGGCCTGGGCGACCTAGTCATGCTGGCAAGCTTCGGTTCAGGCTTCACCTGGGGTGGTGTTCTCATGCGCTGGTAGAATGGATCGGATATGCACAGGCAGGCGCTTTCAGGGGAAGAGCGCACGCAGCTTCCAGGCACGGTATTCAAAAATCCGTCGCACATCATGCTGCACAAACAGGAAGTCAGCGAGACGGCCGCCCAGCACGGAATAACGCACGAAATCTCGCACTTCGCTGCCGCCGTCGCGTTCGATGAAAGTATGCTCGTGGATCCATTGCCGGTAAGGGCCACGGCGCTGTTCATCCACAAACCGGTGCGGCGGCTCCCAGGCAGTGATCTCCGATTGCCATCGCAAGGGAAGGCCGTGCAGACGAAGGCGATATTCAATGAGCGCGCCTGCGCTCATGTGGATCGGGAGCGGCGTGAGAATCTCGAAGCGCAACCATGGCGGCGTGAGGGTTTCGAGATTGCCCGCATCGGCAAAGAAGGGAAACACAATCTCCAAAGGGTGAACCAGAAACAACTGTGCTTCCACGGTGCACCAACCATCCTTGCGGCCCAGCTTAAGGTCGATAGCCAGGCTTTGTGCTGTCGCGCGCGCGCTCACCGGTTCATTCTCCAGATGGTGAAATTAAGCGCAGTGGCGAAGCTCACCCACAGCCAGTAGGGCACCAACAGTGCGCCCGCGAGCGGCGAGATTTTCCAGAAGGAAACCAACACTGCAAGGATGGCTGCCCACAAGGGGACGATATCCACGAGCCCGGCCAGCGGATTACGCAGCGCAAAAAACAGTGGCGACCACAGAGCATTGAGCGCGAGTTGCAGCGCGAAAAGACCCAGGGCGCCGGCTCCGCCGTCGAATCCCCGTTTCCGCCAGACCAGCCAAGCCGCCATCGCCATCATCAGGTAGAGAGCCGTCCAAACCGGTCCGAAGATCCAGGCGGGCGGGTTCCAGGCTGGCTTGCGGAGCGCCGGATACCAGGTGCTCACCGAACTGCTCGTAAAAATGGCGCCTGTGCCGGCCGCCGCAAAGCAGACCGCGACAAACAACAACAGCATCCATATCGGATTCAAATTTTTCATGTTTTCCCCGAGAATTGCTCCGCTGCACAGGCGATGCCGCGCAACATCCCGGCAAACCCAAGTTGGTGCATCGGGTATACCAGATACCAATATATCAGCCCCCCAAGACCCACCGGATCGAAAATGGCTGTTTGCCGGATGAGTGAGCCGGCGGCGTTGCCCGTCACTTCAAATTCCAGCCAGGCACGGCCCGGCAACTTCATTTCTGCTGCCAGACGTAGCAATCGTCCCGATTCGAATGCTTCCACACGCCAGCAATCGAGAGTGTCGCCGGCTTTCAAACCCTCCATTTCGGGTCTGCCCCGGCGCATGCCGACACCGCCGACCAGCAAATCCATCCAACCTCGAATCCTCCAGGCCCAGTTTCCATAGTACCAACCCGTGGAGCCGCCAATGCGCTGGATAGGAGCGAAGGCGGCGGACGGCGGTACCGCCACTCGCACAGTCCGCGAATCGACCAGCCGGTTGCCGAAGCGCACGCCACCCCAGCGGGGCGCCGGGCCGGCTGATGAAAGCGCATCCGACCATCGCGTTTCGCAAAACTCGCGGTCTTCATTGCGCAGAGCTTTGGCAATGGCTTCCGAAACCCCGATCGGACGGACCGCAAACACTTTCGACGCCGCGTTATCCTGCACAATCGTTTGGTAGCGGATGCTGTCGATGAGCTTACGGCCGACTCGGGCATACAGCGGAGTGACGAGTCCCAGCCAAAGGCTCGAAAGCCGTGGCGTTAGTACCGGGACGGAAATCGTGAGGCGGCGCAGGCCGCGCTGCCGCGCGTACTCGCGCATCAACTCGCCGTACGATACTTGATCCGGACCGCCGATTTCGTAGATCGTGCTTGCGCCGGCGGGCAGGTCCAATCCGGCACGCAGATACTGCAGCACGTCCTGAATGGCGATGGGCTGGGCGCGGATATTCACCCATCGTGGTGCAATCATCACCGGGAGACGTTCCACAAGAGCGCGAATTATCTCGAACGATAGGCTTCCCGACCCGATGACAATCGATGCACGAAACTCAATCACGGGAACGCCCGATTGCCGAAGAATTTTGCCAACTTCCTGGCGGCTGCGCAGATGAGCGGAGAGTTTGCCGGAAGGATCGCCCAAGCCGCCGAGATAGATGATCCGCTGGATTCTCTGGGCGCGGGCCGCGGCGCCAAATTGTTCGGCTGCCTGACGGTCTGTTTCCTCGAAACCATGGGCAGTTCCCATGGAGTGCACGAGATAATAAGCAGTATGCACACCCTCCATTGCCCGCTGCAACGAGTCGATATCAAGCACATCGCCCGCTACAAGATCAGTGCTGGAGGCGACTCGCGCCTGAAGGAACTCCGGGCGCCTGGTGATGCAGCGTACGGGACGGCTCTCGGCCTCGAGCAGCTTGAGAAGCCGCCCGCCGATATAACCAGTGGCGCCTGTCAGCAGAATATAGGATTTCATCGCTATTGGATCGGGGCTGCTGTTTTGAAACACATTCATCATTAGAGCATTCCCAATATACACTTTATTTCAGGTTATCTGAACCTTTCAGGCTGCAGCAGTGAGTCGGTCCGGTTTGAGCCTTTTCAGAAGCGGCATCGGGATGAGATAGAC
>JAHFUH010000114.1 GCA_023265215.1 Acidobacteriota bacterium | reverse complement strand
CGAAAGTGGCCACCAGCGAGGCTTGGTCGAAGGGCAGGCGGCTATAGCCGCCATAGGCGTAAGAACCTTCCTCGTGCCCATACATGTGGCCATAGGGCATGAAATGACGGAACAGCTCGGTCTCGCGGACGCGGTTATGACGATAGCTGTTGCCCGGCCCTTCGGTACCGTGCGCAATTATGCTCTCTGCACCAGGGCTATAAAAGATGGTGTTGCTGAAGTCGTACGCCTGACCCTGGATGTTGTAACGCCAGTTGGCCGGGCCGGTGGCTCCTGACCCACCGTTGACGACCACCTTTACCCGTTCGTCAAAAACGGCAGCCACAAAGGCATTCTTGCCTCCGATGGAGAAACCCTTGGTGACAGCTCGGGTGGGGTCGATCTTGGCATCCAGGTTGGAGTTTTGGGCAACCGCCATCTGCAGGATATCCAGATAAATGGAAACAGCCGTGGCGTTGGCGATTAATATACTGGAGTCAGCGGAAGTGCTGTTGCGGACGTATGGAAAGATCCGGTAGAACGTGCCGGTGCGGTTGGGGTTGCCCCATGCTCCGACATCGGTGCGATTATCGCCTGCCCAGTAGGGGAAGCCGATATTGGCGATGCCGTTGGCTGTCCAATTGCCGCCGAAGGAGATCGGCGCTTTTTGGCCTTCAGGTACATTGGATGGCAGGGTAACGGAAATAGTCACGTCCTGGTAGGCGCCGTCGGTAAAATTGACATTTGTAGGTGTCACCCGCGCGGTGATGGTGGGGACGCCGGCGCCGTTGTAGCTGTTTTCAGTGATGCTGATATTGTAGTCCACACCCAGCTTGGGCTTATAGCCATACTCATAAAACTGGGCTAAATCCAGAATCTCCCGCTTGCGCTCGACCCACTCCTTTTTGTTGGTTACCATGCCTTTTGTGCCCTTTGTCTTGTCGAAGAACTTCCAGACGTTGGGCAATGTGTTCAGTGCAGGCAGGTCGTGGGGGTCCGGGTACTTCGTGTCACGCCATCTCAGCCCGGCGAAAGCCCGACAGACCTCCGACACGGAGGCCTTCTTCTGCGCAAGGGTGGCATCAGGACTGTCTTTCAACGCTTTATACGCGTCCTTGGCCGCAATCATGCGGGCTTTGGACTTTGCCGTCCATACAAGGCTGCCGTCTCCGCTATTGCCGGCGGCAGCGCCGTCGCCTACGCCGCCGGGGTTGCTCTTGGAATTCCAGAAGCGAATGTCCTCATCGGCGCGCCAGCCACTGTATGCGAATGGTGTCTTGCCGTTCCAGCCGGACAGAGTAACCACACCCCAGTCCCGGTTTCTAACGCGTTCGGAGTTGGGCAAATTGGAATTGCCCTCGCGTCCCGCATAATATTGGGTTTTGCTCCAGAAGGTAAAAGAGTTGTTGCGGTCGAAAATGCCGACCTCCAGTCCGATCTGTGTGCCATTTTTCAGCTCGCGGTCCCATTGGTCGCCCCAGCCCTCGATTTGCAGGGCAATCTCATAGATGTAGTTGACGCCGTTACCGGCGCTGTACCCTGAGGACTTGAATGCCTTCAGCCGTGTCGACTAATCCTGATTATTCAGATTGAAAAACGAACCGAGGGATGGAATACCGTTATTATTGTACGAGGTCACCGAGGTGAGGGCCGGGTTTGCACCCAGAAAGAAGCCACCCTGTGTGTCGGTTTCTATACCCCACTGGTCGTTGAAGACGTCCATAAAGACGAACAGCCCGTCCGTGTCAGGAGTGTAGCTGCCGCTGTTCCAGTTCGGAGTTTCGGAGTCGGATTGTGTCGTATCGCCGGCTGCCTCTACCAGAATATAGAGCATCGGCCCGTCCCACAATAATCGCAAGGTGCCCTGGGCAGCGTCCGGTGCAACTGCCGCCATGTCGACACTGAACTTGTTGACAATCGGGTAGGGGGTGGCAGCGTCCCAGGCGGCTTCCCTCACGCCGTCGACTACAATGGGCTTGGACGTAAACGAGGCTTTGGCCTGAGCCCTGGAAGTGGTGATTTTGTAGCTTTGGTTGTTGCTGCCGCTGGGTGACCACCGCTCGATAACGTTGGTGTTGCTTACATATTTTTTGTCACCCGGCTGGTCATATGGATACAGGTCCCCTGGCGCCGCAAAGGCCACTGATGTGGCAGTTCCGAGCAGCAGCGTTAGTGCCATCAGGGCAAGGGTCTTGGAGAGTCGTTTCATATCACGATCCTTATTGATAGGAAATATGATTCAGCATGGGAAGTGGAGGTGAAGGGTTTGGGGAGCGGGAGAGTTCCAACGGACATATCGGGCCTCATTGAGCTTCGAACCGGTGGCTGTTCACCAGCTCTCGGCCCATTTCCCGGTTTCATCGCCACCCTCGGGCGATCCGAGGGCAGTATATCCCCCGCCTTGTCTCTCGCAAAGGCGAAACCTCGTAAGTTTGCCGATCGCCGCGAAATGAAGGCTAAACAAAAATATTTGAAATTTAGAATGTCGAACAAGGAATTTTGAACGGCAGAAGTAAAGTCAGCACTTCGAAAATTCAATATTTCTTGTTCAATATTCTGCCGCTCAAAACCATTATTGATCAAATTGCCGAACTCTCGAATGCGCCTGATTATATTTGCTTTTGTTAAACTCATTAGATATACCATTTTTGATTAAGCACCTAACATATCAGAGGAGTTTGGATTACGGTCACTAGTCCGGTAACGCGATAGGTTAATGGAAGAGCCGGCCAACTGATCGATTTAAGCGAACCAATCAGGAGGGTTCCACGATGAAAAGCGTACTGCAATGGGCACTGGTAGTGGGAGTAATTTGTTTTTTGGTTTTGGGAAGTAATACCGCAGCGATAGCGCAATCAAGCGGCCCGGCCTGCACGCGCGAAAGCCTTAAAGCCATCACCGACAAATTCTTCACAGCTCTTGAAGCGCACAAGCCATCCAGCCTGCCGCTCGCTTCCGGCGTGAAATACACAGAAAACGGTATAGAAGTTGCGGTGGGAAAGGGCGCTTGGGAAACCGCTGGCAAGACCACGTTTAAACGTGGAATGATGGACACCCAGAAATGTGGAACGCATACGCAAGCTATCATAGAAGAAGCCGGCAAGCCGATGCTTTATGGCGTTCGGCTCAAAATCGACAAAGAGAAGATTTCTGAGATCGAAGCCATTGTTGTTCGCGGAAAGGAAGTGCTTGACGTTCCAGCCATCTTGGCTACAAAAGATCAGGATTGGGAAGGCATCCTTCCACCCGAGCAGCGGAGCTCTCGCCTGTCAATGATGGCCGCAGCCGACGATTATTTTGAATTGTTCGTTAAAGAGCAAAAGCCGAAAGTCTCCGAACTTCCCTATTCCGGGATCTGCGACCGCTGGGAAAACGGTGCGCAGACAACAAAAGGAGGAACAAACCAGGGGGTAGCAATGCCTGCGCACAATTGCTCGCCCAAGGGATTCGCAGACATGACTGCAACCCATGGCCCCCGGCGATTTTTGGTGGATGTGGAAACAGGCGTCGTTGTTGTGTACGTGCTTTTTAACAACGTTTGGCCCGATTTCCATATGTTCAAGATGAGAAACGGAAAAGTAGAGTGGATCCAGGCATATTTTGAGTATGGTAAAGAATACAAATCGATTGGCTGGACGGCTGAACCGGCGTGCAAATAATGTTTGGATAAGAGCCGCTGCGAATTAACACGAATATTTTATTGAATCAAATACCGCTGCGATCCAGCCAGGAGCCGGTCCGAGTAGTAAGCATCCTCCGGCAGAGCCCTCGCTGCAGGACACAGTTAACCCTGTGAGTAGATGACGCATAACGGCGATTTTCCAGAGTCTAAATGTTCGTTCGGCTCAGGCCCGAAGGGCCTGCAATAAATAGGCCCGGCCGTCAAGGCCGGGAATAGGATCGAAATTTCATGAGCGCCGAGGGCGCGGCACTTCGTTACTTGTGCCGGCCCTTTGGGCCTCATATCTCAGAATGCTTTCACCCCGAGCTGACGCTCGGGGCTATTCACTTCCGGCGTTTCGCGCCTCAACTGCAATTTATTCTCACGGCCTGACGCGAAGCATTATCTGTTTCTCCTGTGCACCGGCCTTAAAAGGCCAGTCTAAATTCAATTGGCAGCTACTCGGCCAATTTAGGAATCGAGGCTTGCTCCAACTCTGGTTGGTTTGTCGATTCTTAGCCTCTTCAGAAGTTTGATTGGGATAAAGCCTGCACAATCTGGATAAAGCTCATAAGCTTTAGGGTTCCATCGTCCAGGGTGCGGACATATCGAATAGCGCTGTCAAAGGAATCGCGGGAAAGTTCGGCAACCAGAAAGGCCTCGAGTTGATCGGCGGGGGTTGTGGCAGCAATCTGTACGGTTGAAAATAAATATCGATTCTGCCTTTCGATTTGCTCCTGTCTTAGCTGATCCGCGATAATAAAACCGGTTTTCAGCAGTTCAACATCGACCTCTCCATCAGCTTGCCGGTACGCTCGAATCATGTTTTGCAGGGTACTCGCTCTCTTTTGAACAGACTCGATCTGCGGGAGCCACGGCTCCGCCATTTTTAGAGCCAGACTGGCGAGTTCGGGATCCCGAGAAGCGGCCGAATTAGCCAGGCTGATCAGTTTGTCGATGTCTTCAGGGCCTTTGGCCAAGCTTCGCAATTTTTCCTTTACCAAACCCGGATTGGTTTCAGATTTCCCTTGAAGCTCCTGCAGTAAATTACTCGAACTACTTACTGATATTGCAGAACTCATAAATCCACTCCCGCCTGCGCTGACGGTTGATCCATAAGTTATGCTCAAACCGGATCCATTGGTTATTGATCCGAAAAAGCCATCGACGCCGCCAATACCGTCTAACTTGGATCTCAGGCCTGGAAGTGAATTAAGCGCTTCCGTTGCAACTCCAGGTTTTGAGGAAAAATTGTGTAGAATACTCAGAACTCTTGATTCCGTGCATGTAAGATCCACAGAGGCATCCCCGGATTTCAGCTTCCCTGTACAGGCGCTCGGCTGAGGCTGTTTCACCATCTGCGCAACCAGTTGGCTCACAGCGATGCCTCCTCGCGTTGAATCAACCATTGCTGCAGTCCGAACAAAGTTTTCATATCCCTGGAGAGCTTGAGAGTCGCTGGAGTGCTGTTTGAAATCAGCCATGGTTTGATCAATCAGTTTCAGTGCATCGTCCTTCTTCCCCATGCTCATCAGCCTCTGAGCTGTCTGTCCGGAGATGGAATAGCTGGACGGTTCGATGCCGCCCGGCTGAGACAAAACGTCATATGCCTTTTCGGGATCTGAATTTGCCAGCCGGCTTAGAGACTGTGATTTAGCCTGAGATTCCATCGTCTTCAGATAGTTTACGGCCGCTTCTCCAAGAGACGCCGGTGGATCCGGCCAACCGCGGATCATTTCCATCGCTTTTTCGTAATCGGATTCGGCTGTCAATTGAATGAGTGACATTGCAGCGGAGGTCGCCCTCTGATAAGAGGAATAATTTGCGGACTGAGCAGCCTTAAATCGCAAATCCTGGATAAAAGAACTGATTATGCTTTTTGACTTCGATCGGTTCAGGTTTTGCCAGCTCTGGGCAAGTGAATTGAGTTGGTCGGTAGGAGAAGGATCAATCCTCGAAACAAGATCGGTTGCTTCCTGCAGCGCCTGACGGGCGTTCTTCAGCTGGTCGACCGGTATGCGCAAGCGATGCGCCGTGCGTTTGAGTTCTTTTGATGTCGTGCTCGCAGTGACAACCTTGGGACTCTGCGCGAATGCTTGAAACTGAAGGAATGCAAAAAAGACGAAGGATAATCTGCATACGAACGTCATGATCTGCCTCCCGATCCTAATTTTATGCGTAGACACCGCTGCTCATAGAAAGTTCGATAATAGCAATCATTGAATCTATTGAAACACTATAATCCTTCTTTGCCTCCAATTGATATCAAATCCAATATTAAAACTAATAGTTTCGTTAAAATATGTGCCGGCGCTTCGCAGGCCGGTGAATGCCGGCCTGCCGGATATATGTCACACCTTGGCTGGTTTACCTGGAGGCGTTTCAGTGCGTCGGACATCCATATCATCGGGGTACATCAACGCTTCCCTTCCACGCTGCATTTTTCGAAAAAGCAGGCGCTTGCGTAAACTATGGTTCCTTCCCCATGCTTCTGCGCCTCTTATGAACAAGGAAATTATCACCAGGGTCCTTCCCGGGGCTGCGCTATCGGATCGCGCCGCATAAGCGTTGTGCGTTTGTTGTTCATGTCCCCTCCTATCTCCATTGGTCCACGGAACCGCTGCCCGCATAACCGAAATCTCCGCCGGACCAGAAGGTATTCGTCCCTCCTCCGGTGACGACAATGTTGATTGAATTGGCAGGTTCATCAGTGCTTCGGGGTGCCATGAAGGAGGGATTCCTGGAAACGCCACCGCCTCCTCTGTTATAGCGGGAAACGGGAACCACCGCACCCTGGCCCTGTTTCAGCCAGGTTGCATAAGGTTCCACTCCCGACTGGGCCTGTTTCAGCGCCGCTGTATTTTGTGACCAGTAAAGCCAGCCGGGCGTCCCGGTATTATCCGCGAGATACTTGGCAAAAGCTTCCTTTGATGGATACTTGGTTGCTACATCCGCCGCAACAATCGGGTCGAGAATAAGCGTAGCCTGGGTGGTACCGTAGGAGAAGAAATGCTCAAGCCATCCCCTGATTACATCGTAAATCGGCAGCGGCGAATACCATGCAATGTCGTTGATGCTCCACCCGCTGAAGAGGCTGACGACGCTGTCATTCTTATTGAATCCCTTCTGCACGTGCAGAGGATTCCAGCCGGGAGGCAATCCATCTTCCGTTTCCGGAAAGCAGAGATTGCCATAATTAAGGGGATTCCCCTGGCTGCCCAGGTAGGTTTCCCCGGGTTTGCCCGATCCTCCGAGGTTCTTGGAGATCAGGGTCCAGCATCTGCCAATTGAGGAATTCGCCCGGCTGACCGGCCCCATCGCACCAATTCCGGTGTTCATGCCGATTTCCTTGACTACGGGGCCATTGACCACAACCATTCTTGCAAACGAAGATGTGGAGCTGAACATGGATGTGAGTCCCTTGGATGCGATCGCGAGAATCGTCGGAAAATATTCGGGCTTTGCGCCTGCCATGACCGCGTTCACCGCGACCATCTCGACGGTGTAATACCAGGCCTCATGTGGCGGCGAGGGACGCATCTGTCCCACCCATTCGTCCGGCTTGCGACTGGTCGCCTTCAGCATTTCCTTGACCTTCTGTTCGGTGGGAAGAATTACGGGACTGCCGTCCGTAAAACCCTGAGCATGAAAATATTCCATAAGTTTGTCGGGAGTATCGGGCGGCAAAAGCCGTGGACGTGGATCTCGTTTGAGAAATCCTGCTTTCCTGTCTTCCTCCGAGGGAGGTCTCGTCAATGAAGCGTAAATCTCTTCCAGCATCGGCTGCCTGGTAATCGGATCATTCCCCGCCACATACTGACGGCACAGCTCCGCAGGCCTGTCGGTGATCGGGTGGGGGGTATAGGTAATCCGCATATTAGGGATTCCCTTTTTGTAGGAAATCGTTGTCACGAGTTCTTGAAATCTCATCGTGATCATCGGTACTGCGGGGATACCCATTCTTTCGAGGGTTATTGCATGGCCGACGACCGCCGGCGAGCAGCTGCTTCAATGCCCTAACAGCACTATGGCCGCCGCGCCCTTTTCTTTGATTTCTGCCCACAGTTTTGGATCATCATCCATGTACATCCCGGTTTTTTCCCGAAGCACCCAAGTCGTGCCAGGGTATTTTGCTTTCAGCGCAGCTAACAGCTCGTTAACGAACGGCTTTGTCATCGCATATTTGGTATCGACCATATACACCGTCTTGCCATCGAGCGTGGCAGGACGCATCGCCATGGGAATTTTGCGGATATCCGGCTGAATGCCGCGTGGATTGAACACCACTACCTTTTCATCCGCCGCCGGGGCGTAAGAGGCGGCGATTACTGCGGCCAGAACAATTACCAAAAAACAAATCTTCCTGGTTCTCATGAAATTCACCTCCCCAAAACACAGTAAATCTACGAACCTAGATACCGATGAATAGCAAATCACTTGCTTGAGAAAGATTACTACAAAGAATACTTAGGGCATGCGCAAGAAATTCTCCCCCAATGGCGTTCCTTGTGAAATCACAGACTTGGATGAGCTTGATTTATTTCCACTGAGCACGGCCAATTATCTGTAATCAATGTAAAATTCCGTGTTTCTTTCCTGCAGACTCACAAAGGAGACCTTAAGGTTGTATCCTATACGGTACTTAATATCTTAGAATGGACAATCTATGTCAATTTCCATGGTCGGGTCAATAAAAGGCTAAAGAAACTCATTGCTATCAGTCTTACAATATGTAAGACTTCCTTTCATGAATCCCAAAATGCAGGAATTGCCAAGATTATCCTCAAAAGAAAAAGTGATCTTAGAACTGCTGGCGACAAATATCTCAATGTATGGACTCCAGCTGGTTGCCCAATCACACGGCAAGCTCAAACGGGGCACCGTATATGTAACGTTAGGCCGTATGGAAGAGAAAGGATTCATCCTATCGGAACCCGAAAAGCTTTCTGATCATTCAGGTCTTGTACCTCGGCGGATGTACCGACCTACGCCTTTTGGTTTGCGGGTGCTGGAAATCTGGATGCAGCTAGCGCAGAAATTTGCATGGGAGGCTGGCCAATGACCCAAAGCGACAAAAAGAAATTGCCCGGTTCCAAGCTTCATCGATTTGCGGAGAAATATTTTGAGCAACCCGGTTTGGAGAGAATTGCCCTGCCGATTATCGCTGATCTTCAGCAGGAATATTCAAGCAGGCCACACACATCCTTAGCATGCTTTTTCATTCTTTTGCGCGGCTATTTGGGTTTCTGGAAGTCCATCGCTCTATACAGCCTTTTCAGCAATGAGGGAAATATACGAGTATTCAAATCCACGGGTTTCTTCAGGCTTCTCGGAGCTGCGGCGGGGGCAATTACCGCTCTGCTCAGTTGGAAAGGGAACCAAACTCCTGGACTCGTTTCTCTGTTTCCTAATGTGTTAACGGCTCTTACTGTGCTGTGCCTTTTATTCCTGGCGGTATGGTTCTGTGTTCGACAAATACAGGCGCACCGCTTTCCCGACATCTGGTGGGTTTCCGGGAAGATCTCAGTACCAATCGGCCTATTTCTCTGGATGGTGCAAATATGTCTACTCTTCAAGCTGTGGTCGAAACCGCCGGATATGTTTAGTCTCATAGTTACATTCATTGAAACAGTAATAAGCATGTTTGCTTACCGAATGATAGCGTGCGTGCTGGTGCGATGCGTGTTTGCAGTCAGTAAAAGCACGAAAGCGATTTAAGCGCGGGAGCCCAGATTTCTTACATAGTATCGGCAATAGCATCCCAGAAACAACCGTAGTGTTTCGACGGCGGACTGTATTTCCCGCTTCCTCCCTGCATTATGCTGCGGCTGATCGGAGCTAAGAGGATCAGCTGCAGCAGTCCACTCGGCACCTCTATTTGATTATCATCCGGAACAATGCTCGATCCTTTATCTCTCCGGAATTACATGGAAGAAAAATCTGAATCATTTTCGCTCCCAGAAGCTTGCCTGAAATTCACTCATTGGATCCCTGCGTCATTAATGAGCTTCCAACTCGACTAAAGCCCTATTTATGCTGGGATCAATCGAGATATCGAATGCTCCATCGCGACCGGAGAATACTTCCTCGGAGTCTTCCCGCGGCCGGCTGTTCACGTTCAGATGGAGATCCCGGCCCGGTCGATAGCCAAGCGTTTGATCTGCGCAAATCTCCAGGTGTAATCGGAAGTGCGAGTCATGCCGGTAGATGTGACGAATTAAATGAAGCGCCCTGGGAGCGCCGGCGTCTCGCCGGCAGACGCTGTTATATTGCAATTTCTGGACAAAATGCGTACGAAACGCTTCATGCATGTCTTTTATCACTGCTTGCCGCCGAGACGGCGGCGTTCCCAGGGCTGAATCCCCCAGGAAAGCATGACTCGCACTTCCAATTACACCCCAAATCTCTAGGCTTTTTTGCCCCAACCTGTGCTACCATCACAATCGGGATTTTAGGCAAAACAACATAAAACATCTTATCTGGGCACTCGGGAATAGCTCGATAGGAGATGGCTTTTCAAAAACAGACGATTATTCTTCCTATCAGCCCAGATTGCGCTTTAACTATATTTAGTCTGTTCGCGAACATAAAGAGAAGGAGTTCAAAATGGCCGAGACCAAGTACGGAAAGTATATCATCAGGGAACCCTTGGAAAAGGGAAGGGCGCCGATGCTCCACATATGCGCCGAAGAAGGTTGCATTGGAGCCCAGTTTGCCAGTTTTCCGGTTGAAGTCCAGCTACTCACCATCACCGAACCGATCTCATTTCCCCATCCGCCCCACGTCCACGATGCCGACGAAATATTTTTCATCTTCGGCAGTGATCCCAAGAATTACTATGATTTCGATGCGGAAATCGAGATACATTTTGGTGAGGAGAGAGAAAAACATATAGTGAACTCCACCTCTATTGTCTACGTCCCTAAGGGGGTATTACACAGTCCGATTGCCATTACAAAGGTGAATAAACCCTTTCAGTGGATGCATGTTCTCTTTACTCCCAAATACGACATGTCTGTAGGTGACGTTACCCAGCATCCAGCGCACCCTCGTGAGCAATATTCGCCCGAAGAGATCAAGAAGTTTAAGGGGCGCTAGAACCTGTCCGAGTAAAATAGGAGGGGCCGCGGCCCCTCCTATTACTCGCGCAGGCTCCTGGTATGCCGCCCATATGGAATGTCCGGGAGCGGGGGCTATATTGTATACAATACACTATTTATGGTATTTGGTTTTTATGCCAAAGGCAGCTATTTTCAAACCTGAGGGCATATCCGGCAACGTCGTTCTTTTTACAATTATTGAAGATGGCGTTTTGAAAGTTTTGGTTATCAAGCGTCACAACGATCCCTATAGAGGATGGAGGGCGTTGCGGCTAAGTGAATTTAGGCCGGCTGGATTGCCGGACCTAAGCGCCCAATTTGCCCTTATTTTCTAGCGCATCAGCCACGCGGGACAAACCTAATTTCCCCAAGGTTTGACGTTTCGGATGTCCAGTTTGAGAATCCCAGCCTTCAACCCGGTAAAATGCCCCTTTCCAGTGCTCCACTCCGTCATAGTCCAGACAGAGATCGCTGCAGTCCGTCCATGCCCACTTATTTCCATCGAAGACAGGAACTGAGGGCTGATAGTGAGCCTTGGATGCTCCAGGCTTATACATATACCCGGAAAATTTTTCCATGTCGCGATTTTTGCCCTGCATCGTGAATATCGCTCGGATTACATTCCAGGTTTTGCGGCCTATCTCTATTCCGTCAACAAAATTTATGCCTTTTCCGGTTACAGCATTGATCAAAACCGGTTCCGCTTCGGGAGTTGGCCCGCGGCCGTTTTTTGAGCTTGCGCTATAAGCGTTGGCAAACACCCAATCGCAGAAAAGCATCGATTCCTTGTAGAACATGGCATAGTGCTGACGCCATGCGACAAATTTAGCTTTATGATCGGAATAGATACCTGTTTTATACGCCTGATCACCCTGCCAGCTATAA
>JAHFUH010000583.1 GCA_023265215.1 Acidobacteriota bacterium | reverse complement strand
GAATTTATCAATGCCCGCCAGAAATGCGGCAGCGCCCAATCCGATCCGGAGCGCCCACCAGGCCGAGTTCATTTTGCTTTCGAAATTGTTCATTTTTTCACCTCCAAAGGAACAGAGAAACTACCCGCATTTTGGTTACAAGGCAAAAAAAACGCCACGGATTTCACAAACTTCACGGAGATTTAAGAAATCGTGTAACCTTTATGTAGGGGAGTGACTCCATTGATTAGGAGAAGTGATCATGACTCAAATTACGATGCGTGAATCGTTGGACTTATCCATGGAGGATTCAGAGGTTGTAAGGCGGATTTTGGCCGGTGAAATCGAATTATTCGAAATCATCATGCGCCGCTACAATCAACGCCTGTACCGCGCCGCGCGCGCGATCCTTGGGGATGACATCGAAGCTGAACAGGTGATGCAGGAAGCATATTTTCTTGCCTACACCCACCTGGCGCAATTTGCCGGGAAAGCCAAATTCTCGACTTGGCTGACAAAGATTGCTGCGCATGAAGCAGTGGCACGTCTTCGTCGCCGCTCACGCTTCGTTGATTTCGATTCTTTTGCAGAATCGGAGAAAGGGAAACGCATGCTTAGCACTGCAGAGCGAACTCCCGAGCAAAAGGTGCTCAATAACGAACTCAAAAACCTGATCGAGGCGGCCGTGGAAAATTTGCCTGAACTCTATCGAAGCGTTCTGGTCATGAGGGATGTTGAAGGATTGGACACCGCCGAAACCGCTGAATGCCTGGATATTTCCGAAGAAACGGTCAAGACCAGGCTGCACAGGGCTCGGGCACTGATGAGGAAGCAGCTTTATGAGCGCGCCGGAGTTACACAGCACGCGTTGTTCAGTTTTGAAAGGCCTCGCTGCGACCGCGTAGTTGCCGAGGTATTCAAACGCATTTACGGTTTTCCTCTCACAGTTTGAAAATGGGCTGAACCGGATTTATGGAGAGTTCATCTAATAGGGTATTGTTTACCCCCCCCTAATTGAGAAACGCTTGATCCTTATCGCGGGTCGGTATCTGTTGTTTTTGTCTCGCTGCCGCGTAATAGTGATTATGACGCTTTCCCATCCAACTGGCCGAGGAACCGTGCGCGTTAAAGATTGGGTCGATGGGACCTTTGATCTTTGGGCCGAGAAAGCAAGTGTATTATGAATCCCCGAGTCTTATTGCCGGTAATCCTGATTTTGCTGGTGGTGGAAGCAAATGAACCTGCAGTTCTGGCCTACCCCGATAAACTTCAGATCGAAAGCGGCTTCAACCTCCTATACAAACTAAGATTCGATGATGCACGCGGGCAGTTCACGAAGTGGCAGCAGACCAATCCCAAGGATCCTCTTGGCCATATAGCAATTGCCGCGAGCTATCTCTTCGAAGAATTTTATGACCAGCATGTCCTCACGTCTGAGTTCTTCTTGGATGATGATCGTTTGCTTGGCGGAATCCGAGGGAAAACGGATGAAGGCCACAAAATAAATTTCATGACGGCAAACCAGAAAGGCAAGGAGCTTGCACTGGAGCGGCTCGGTCAGAATTCGCGAGATTCCGACGCGTTGTTTGCGCTGACGATTTCCGCCGGAATGCAAGCCAATTTTGAGGCAATTCTGGAGAGGCGACAACTGGAAAGCTTGTCCTTAATAAAGGAAGCTCAAGGCTATGCAAAGCGGCTGCTGGCACTTCAGCCGGATGAGGCCGACGCATGGCTTTCGCTCGGCGCTGCCAATTACATACTCGGCAGCTTGCCTGCATACAAACGATTTTTCCTCTGGTTCGGCCGCATGCGCGGCGACAAGCATCTCGGCATGGAGCAGCTGCAGATCACAGCCGAAAAAGGGCATTACCTCAAGCCATTCGCCAAAATTTTTCTCGCCCTGGCTGCAATGCGTGAAAATCAGATGGACCTTGCGCGAGAACAGCTGCAGGACCTCGCCGACCATTATCCTGAAAACCCCCTGTTTCGCGAGGAATTGGCTCGTTTAGGCGTTCATTAGCAACTCATAAATGGAGAACAACGGGTGTCGGACGAAATCACTGGAATAGTTGTCGCGTCAATAGCTAAGATCAAAGAGATTGCCCCCGAAACGATCAAGCTGGATTCGAGTTTTGAAGATTTGAAGATGGATTCTCTGGACGGATTGGACCTGTTCTTCCAACTCGAGGAAGCATTTGATTTAACGATTACAGATGAGCGGGCGCGTTCGCTGCGCACCGTCCGGGATATTGTGAAGGAAATCGAAAAACTGCGGCTGGAGCGCAATGCCGGTTTACCGGTACAGAGCTGACGAGGATGCCATGCCGAGACATCGAGTGGCAATTGCCGGGCATGGGGTCAACTCTTCTTTTGGACGTGACCGGGATTCAATCCTGGGACATACAATTGCGGGAGCTTTGTTTAGAAAATGCTGAATTCGTATTGGATGTCCGCGCCATTCATCTTTCAGATGCTCTGCATGGCCGCCGATGAGTTTTGGTTTCACAGGAAACGGGGTCTGCCGCGATGGGAGAGAATCGGGCATCCCCTCGATACCTTGACGGTTGTCCTTTGTCTTGCCTGGATTCTATGCGTTCAGCCGAGTCGCCGAAGCGCGCTCGTGTTTTTCTTTCTGGCTGCCTTTTCCAGTATTTTTGTTACGAAGGATGAGCCGGTGCATCGGCGCTACTGTTTCGCAGCAGAGCAGTGGCTGCACGCGCTGCTGTTTATCCTTCACCCGGTCGTGCTGGCAAGCGCTGCATTGCTCTGGCCGGGGATCTGGCAGGGCGGCACCCCGATGCGCGACTCGTCCAATCGGCTTTTTTCGATAGTGCGATTCTCCGGTTTTGAACGGCCTTTCCTCATTTTTGCATGTGCGCTGATGATTGGCTTCGGCGTTTATCAGTTCGTTTTCTGGAACCTGCTATGGGATTCGAAAATAAATTCCCGGTAAACAATGAGATCTATCATCAATATGGTGAACGCTGGTACACAGCCAAAGATGATCCTGTAGCCCTTTTGCGTGCTGAAGCTCGGGCCCGTAACCGGTGGATTATTTCCGAGATGACGCGCAGAAATCTCGCCGGGGATATCCGGATCCTGGATATCGGGTGCGGCGCCGGGTTTCTTGCCAACGAGCTTGCCCTTCACGGCTACAAAATTACGGGAGTGGATGCTTCGAAGCCGGCGCTCGATGTTGCGCGTGGGCACGACTCGACTGGAACCGTGGATTATTGCTGCGGGAATGCATACACAATGGCATTCGAGGATAGAATATTTGATGTTGTGTGCGCCATGGATTTCCTGGAACACGTCGAATATCCGGAGCGGGTTGTGCGGGAGGTGTCGCGCGTGCTGAAATCAGGCGGGCTGTTTTTCTTTTACACTTTCAACCGCAACTTCCTGGCGTGGCTTGTCGTGATCAAGGGAGTTGAGTGGTTCATCCGCAACACTCCGGCGGACATGCATTGCCTGCAGTATTTTATCAAACCGGCTGAAATGCGGCGCATGTGCGGAGAAAGCGGACTGAATATGCTTTTGTGTAGAGGCCTGGCCCCGAAAATATTCCGGTTGGCATTCTGGAAGACACTGGCGACAGGCATAGTCGACGATCGCTTCACCTTTGATTTCACCTGGCACACGATGATGGGATACCTGGGCGTGGCGGCGCGGGAGTAGGATTGTTGCAGCCAGGAACACGGCCTTTTGTCCTTTCACCACGGGCTGCTAGGAGCCTGTCCGAGAATTAGGAGGGGCCGCGTTCCTGGCTTCGCGCGGGCAGATGCAAGGCGCCGCGACGCAGGCGATGCGGGGACATCGTCGAGGAGCGGCAACGAAGCAGA
>JAHFUH010000582.1 GCA_023265215.1 Acidobacteriota bacterium | reverse complement strand
TATCCTGAAAATCGCCGCCACTCGCAACGCATCAGCGCGCAAAAACTTCCCCGCAGATGACCTGGCCTCCTATTCAAGAACCGTCACCTGGATACCCCGTTTTGACGGCCTCTCACTCAACGCCAAAAGAGCCGGCCAGTATTCCCTTCTTGTTTCCTCCGTCACCAATTACTTCAACAGACCACAACTCATCATCGCGCTTGCCACAGCGGTCTTTTCCCTGGATCCTCAGAGCACCGCGAATGCCAATAATTTAGCCTCCGCCATCGTTACCGCGGGGGAACGGTTGAATCCCGGCAAAGATCAGGCGAAGGCGCTCACGCCTTATCGCACCGACGCCGAGACCTGTTTCCTGTACGCAATGGCTAACTCGATGAAAGGGGATGCGTGGACCGATGAAAGCCTGACGTCAATAATCAATCTCGGGAATCTCTATATCGATATGGGCAAGCTGAACGAGGCCCGATCTCTGTTCCAAGTGGCCCGAAAACAAAGCCCTTTTTCGTGGGATGCCGCCTTGGGCATGGCCGCTTATTTCACTGCGGTCAAACAACCGGATAAAGCCCAGACAATCCTGGACGACGATAATCTGGACAGGCCGCAGACGTTGATGGTCGCCAAAAAGCACGCCAAGGCCCTTGAGAAAAGTGAAGATGTTCCGCCCGATTCGCCCGAGCAGAAGTATGAAGAAAATATAAAAGCCATTAATTCGGAACCTATAGCAACCGCCGCCGATTTCATGTCCCAGATAGACCAGAGCGCGCGGAATAAGCTGCGTTATTTTGTGGAAAACCTCCCGCCGGCAGGAAGCTTCAAGGCGCCCCCCATAAACAAATTAACGCAGTATGCATCTCTCAAAGCTATCTCTGCTCCTCAGGGCATCAGCGCATTGAAAGATTTCGCACAGAAGCTGCAGACCTTTTCCATGTCTTCATTCGCTACGTCCGCGGACGAACAGCTGAAAATGCTTTCCCGCTTAGGGCTGAATTTGAACACCGGCGTCGACCTTAACGATGTCGCCAAGCATCCGGAGAAATATAGCAATTCCAAAACCAGGCCCAAGGTTAGAGTCGATAAGCAAGAACTTATGAAGAATCTCGGGAGCTTAAGCCAGCAGAAGAAAACAGCGGAAAACGAACTGGCGACGGGAAAAACCACTACCCTCACTGCCATGGCCGCCCAGGTTGATCCATTTTTCACCATACTGCAGATTGATCCCCAAGACTACGCCGATCCCATGACTGTCATCGTCCAGAGGCATAACTTCGCCGTGTATAATCGGAAAACCAATCTCTACACCGGCTACCTTTATACGGTCAATAAGAAAACTCGCCAGGCATTTACAGACATAGCAAGCAACTACGGGAGAAAAATCCTGGAAGCCGAAAAGGTCCAGGCCGCTGCGCTGGCGAAGCTTGAAAAAAGCAATGCCCAGGGAGCAGAACTGGCACTCCAGAAGCACAACGCCCATGTACAATATTTCAATACCTGCAACGCAGCCGCCGAGACCGCATTCGGCTCCGCGACAAACGTGGCCACCACCGCCTATGTCAATAAGATAAAGCCGAAAGCAGAAGCTTATTATTATGACGTAATCCGTCACATCGCGCTCATCACCGACCCGGATGTGCGCAACCGAAAGGATTCCGAGCTGCGCAGAGCGATTCATTCCGCTCTCGTGACCGCGCTGAGTACTGTGGGTGCAGCCCACGGTACCTTCAAATATCATCCCGAATGGGAATGCGGGTGCAATGTCGGCGCACTTCTCCAGGAGAGAGAAGAGGAACTGGCTGCCAAAGATAGAGAAGAAAATGCACGGCTTCAGCGGAACAAAGCCGCCAAGGTGGCATTCGAATCGGGCGAAATTCCGGAATCCACACCTTTGTTCAAAAAACTGGATGCCTATGGTTTCGATTTTGACTATTTCTTCTTTAAGGGAAGGATGTCCTGCGCATATACGAAAGTCACTTTTGATCTAAGCATTCCCATGATACCGGGATCTCCCAGTATAAGCTTAGGACAGAAGATCAGCGAGTTCACCGGCGCCGGCCAATATGACCAGGGGATCAAGGTGGGCATCAAAGCTGGAGATGGAGTGAAGGCTTTTGTCAATCTGAGCTCTTCTGTCACAATGGATGGCCAGGGAGCTGTCAAGGATTATTCCGTCACGGCGGGCACGGGGCTTAAAATTACCGCAGGAAGTACAAATGTTACGGTCAGCGGGCAAATGACCTTCGGCCCAAACGGGACAATAAGAGATTCTGATTTTTCGGCGGGGGTCAGCCATGACTTTCCGATCGCAAAGCAGTACACGGGCGATGATGTTTCTTTTACCGGGAATG
Source organism: Acidobacteriota bacterium (assembly GCA_023265215.1). Classification (GTDB taxonomy): domain Bacteria; phylum Acidobacteriota; class UBA6911; order UBA6911; family UBA6911; genus UBA6911. Next base: position 1,483 of record JAHFUH010000582.1, on the reverse strand, counting down.
TATCTCTCGAAGCCTCTACGAAACGAGGCTGCTCCTTATCCGGTGCAGTGGAGGGGAGTTTGGACAAAGTGAAAGAAATGGTTGATGAGACCAAGAAACAGGCGATGATGGATGAAAGATATAAGGAAAAGCCTGGATATAAGAATGCGACAGAAGCCCAGCGGCGGGCGGCAGACGCGAAGGCGGAAAAGACTGCTGGTAAATATGGGGATGCAATCCCCAATGGCAATTTAGACGACTTCCTGCAGAAACCGCTCTGGGGGCGCACATACGAATTTCTTAAACCGTAGCGGAGGCTCTTCAAATGGACAGCAGGATTAAGGTATACAGCTTGCTGGCAGTTTTGACTTTAGCATGCTCGATTGTTTTTGCCGATGGCGACAGCCGCAAGCCGACCCCGGCAGAAAAGGAGTTCGGTCAGACTGTTTTCAATGTTATTGCAAAAGCACTACCTCCCGGACCGGAAGGCTGGGAGAAGGCGGGAAAGACCGAGGATACGGAGCTCAAAGTAATCTATACGGATGTCAACAAACCTTTGCGAATAGAATATTACCTGGCCTGGCAGGATTCCAAACGGATGCAGGAGGCTCAAACACAGCTCAATCAGGAAATGATGAAACTGCTCCCCAAACCTGGCGCCAGCATGGCCCAAATCACAGAGATGCAGAAGAAGATTGAAGAACTGCAGAAGAACGCAGAGCCTCAGGACGTAAAAGCCAGGATTGATTTGTACACCAATATTTCATCCCAGGGCCTTTATGACAAAGCGAAGCCCGGCGCTGCTGTCGCGGGTGGACTTGTTTACCGAACCGATGGCAAATATGTCAATGGGGGCTGGCGCGAGGGTTCCACATTTGTATTCTTTGGGGGAAATTGGAAATTGGCCGGGAACTATGTGAATTTCACGCCGGAGAAAACAGCCACATCCTCCACAGTAATCCAGAACATCGTCGTCAAAATCCAGGCGGACCCCAAACGCGCGGCCCAGTTCATTCAAAAGATGGATTGGCAAGCATTGAAAGGGTTGATCAAATAGGGACGCGGAAGAACGCGGAGAGATTTTAAAGGCCGTCCGCGTTCTTCCGCATAGTCCGCGGATTCCGCATTATGTTTCTCGTTTGTGTGAACCCTGTCCTAGTCAATATTACTTCTTAGTATCCGAAAGGTGTTTTTGTATTTCTCTTAAAAGATACAAGTTTCGTTGAATGCAGGCAGGTATCTGGTACGAGCGTCCATCCCTGGACCTCAGCTCGATGAGCGTGCTGAACCCGCTGAAATGAGTTGCGGTTTTTGTATGTGCGGATTCAAGCTCCTCCCATCGCAAAAGTGTGCCGGAGATTTTGATGCCCTGATCCGACAACTCTACCGCGAAGCGGAACCAATGTAAGAGATGAAGGACGGCCACTACGATCAAACCGCCTACCAGAAAAACAAAAACAGCATCCCATTTGCTTGGACTCCAAAGATGCAAAAACAACACCCA
>JAHFUH010000581.1 GCA_023265215.1 Acidobacteriota bacterium | reverse complement strand
AATGATTGGAGCAGTTTTTGCAATTGAGACCCGAGCGCTCCCAAGTGGCAGTTATATTATTGCGAAGAGAATGGCGCGCCTTTCGTCGGGGCAGGCAAAGCCTGATATAAAGCAGCTTAATATTCTATTAGAGTCGCGTAGCGACGCCTGACCTGAACCCAAAATAAGCACATTTAATGGTTGAGGTCAGCCGTCGCTAACGCGACGGATATATATTTCTGGGCAAATCCCCGGCCTTAAAAGGCCGGGCTAAAATCATGGGCCACTACACGGCCAAAAACAAAACCTATGCGGCATTAGGCGAAGCGCCGGCGCTCCCGGGAGGTCGGTCTATCGCGGCTGCAGGCTCGAATAATACTCTTCGAAGAAATCCAGCCTGGCTTTGTCGGGCACCGGCCCGACTTCTATCTTGTCCCCAAGAACCATCACCCTGTCGCCGGCTTTTTTGATGGCGGGCCAAACGGGGAGTCCTTTTCCGTTAGGGTCTCCATTCGCAGCGAAATTAGCCCAATAAGAGGAAAGTGCGTCCGCAACCTGGCGGTCCAAATCTGTCCAGTTCGAACCGGAATTTTGAAAAACATACGAAGTTTCGGCGCCGTGAGTTGCGCCTCTCGAAGGAGCGCCTGGAGCTGCGGGCGGCACATGGGTAAAGTAGTACAGGTATGCTTTCCCTTTGCCGCGCATGGACTGTGTCTGCGCCCATTTCCTCATCAGCCACGCAAGCTCATCTCTAAAACTGGCTAATTGAGAAGCCGCCGCTTCCGGGTCCGATCCTGCCGGGTACAGCTTCAGGAAAGTATCGGCCAGGGCTCCGAAGCGCTGCCGCGATTGTTTGATGAACGCATCCGCGCTGCTTCCTCCGGGGCGGGAAAAAAATGTTCCTTCGTCCTGATTGGATCCGACCAGGATATCCACGTCGTTTTGCTTCCCTTGGGCGTATATACCGGATAATTCGGTTGGAATGAACCATCCGTCAACTATCGGACCACCACCACGCCCATTCTTGATCAGCTCATCAGCCGATTTGCCTCGCAACTCAGAGAGCGACTTTGCCCCCAACGCTTCGGCAGTTTTCATTCCGGCCGCTTCAGCCTGAGACAAGGTATTAGGACGGCCAATGCTTATCCCCGTCCACGATCCGCTTTGTGCAATTGCCCTCTGGAACAATCCCTTGCCCTCCGGTGATCCGACAAGATTCGCAACCAGTCCGGCGCCGGCGGACACTCCGAAGATTGTGACGCGATTGGGATCTCCACCAAAGCTGGAAATATTCGTCCGCACCCACCGAAGAGCCGCGGCCAGATCCATAAGTGCATAATTGCCCGATGCATTCTTGCCGGATTCTTTGGACAATTCCGGGTGTGAGAAAAAACCAAAGATGCCCAGGCGATAATTATAGGTCACCAGCACCACGCCCTTTTTCGCCAGCGACTCCCCGTCAAATTGAGGAGAGTCTCCGCTGCCCATCGTATAGCCACCTCCATGGGACCAGACCATCACGGGCCGCTTCTCCTGCGCCGATTTTGCAGCCGTCCAGATGTTCAGGTACAAACAGTCCTCGCTCATCTGCGATGGCGGCCCGGCCGGGCTCATGCCACTCTGTGCCTGCATGCACTTGGGCCCGAAATGATCGGCCTGCCGCACTCCTTCCCAGTGAGAAACCGGCTGCGGCGCCCGCCAGCGCAGCTCGCCCACAGGCGGTGCCGCATAAGGAACGCCCTTGTATACACGCACTTCAGGACTCGATCCGGCAACACCGGATATTTTACCGGCGTCTGTGGTTACAGGATCCAGGAGCGCAGCGAAAACTGAAGCATTTAGGGTAAACATGGATGCTAGAATAAAGAGAACCGCAGGCGTCTTCATAATCTCTCCGATGTGTGCAAATGATTATAACATAAAACGTCACGGATTTCTCAGCGGCCCGGCGGCCGCAACCAAATCAGTGCCAAATAGGCGGACTGTCCTGGGAGCGCCGGCGTCTCGCCGGCAAGAATAAGGAAGAGCGACTTTATGACGTTTTCAAGCAGCATCCCCGTCTTTTTGCATCTTTACATCGAAAAAACGTTAAACCTGCGAATGCGCACCCTGTTTTTCTGGAAATGTCCAATAAATCAAACTGTTGCCGGCGAGACGCCGGCGCTCCCAGGACAGCCCGGCCTTCGATACAAGAGATTGGCGTGCCCAAAAAACAAGAAACGGGACGTTTGTTTTCACTGAGTTAACGGATTTAAGACTTCACTGGAACCAAGTTTGACTTGCACATGATGCTCACGACCATCGTCTTCCAGGGGAATAGAAAATTTGCTGAGCGGCGCTCCATCCAATTCCACCTGCAGGACTCCATGTCCCGAGCGCTCCGGGTTTTCCACACGGATGTCATACACGGAATTCCCGAACCTGTACGCGATCCTGAAACCCGGCCAATCATCAGGAATGACCGGATCTATTGTCAGTTCCTTCCCCCTGAGTTTGAACCCGAGAACTTCCTCAATCCAGATCCGATACATCCAGGAACTCGATCCCGTGTACCAGGTCCAGCCGCCGCACCCAACATATCCTTCTAAAGAGTAGACGTCACCTGCCAGGACATACGGCTCGCATTTATAACGGTCGACATCTGCCGGAGACCGGGTCAGTTCAATGGGATTCAGCATTCGCAGCAATTCAACGGCTCTGTTCCCATTCCGTCGGCGCAAATATGCCAGAGCCACCCAGAGAGCGGCGTGCGTGTACTGTCCTCCGTTTTCTCTCACACCGGGAGGATATGCTGCAACATAGCCCGGATTCGGCTCCGAATTCTCGAACGGAGGTGTAAATAACAAAACCAGCTTGTCGTCATTGCGAACAAGGTTCTTTTCCACGGAGCGGAGCGATTGATCTATGGCTTCCAGTGGCGCGCCACCGGAAATTGCAGCCCAGGATTGAGCAAGGGAGTCAATCCGGCATTCCCTGTTCAATTGAGAGCCAAGCGGAGATCCATCATCGAAATACGCTCTCCTGTACCACTCGCCATCCCACGCGGTCTTCTGAACAGCAGACTGAAAACTCCGGGCCCGGCCGGCATACAGATCCGCCAATTCCTGTTCGTTTCTTGAAAGGCAAATCTGTCCAAAGCTTTTCAATACTTCCATGAGGAACCAGGCGAGCCAGATGCTTTCGCCTTTCCCTTGAATCCCCACGCGGTTGAACCCGTCGTTCCAATCGCAAAGCCCGATTAATGGAAGACCGTGTTCTCCCTCCGTGGATCCTTTATCAATGGCTTTGCGGCAATGCTCAAATAGTGTTCCGTCAGTCATGGAAATTGAAGGCGTCGAATAAATCTCCATTTCATTGTCCTGAATCGGCTGGCCTTCGAGATAAGGAATCCGTTCATCCAGTATTTCTTTGTCTCCGGTAATCTGAACATAGTGGGCCGTAACATAAGGGAGCCACAGCAGATCATCAGAGCAGCGTGTCCGCACGCCTGCTCCCGACTGCGGATGCCACCAGTGTTGCACGTCTCCTTCGAGAAATTGGCGCCCGGCCGCGCGCAGAATCTGCTTTCTTGCCAGCGCAGGCTTTGTGTACACCAGCGCCATGACATCCTGCAGTTGGTCGCGAAACCCGAAAGCTCCTCCTGATTGATAAAGAGCGGAGCGGCCCCATATCCGGCAGCTCAGAGTCTGGTATAGCAGCCATCTGTTCAGAAGAATATCTGCAGCCTTGTCCGGAGTTTCCACCTCTATCGCGCCCAGCAGCTGATCCCACCAGGCTTTTGTCTTCGAAAGCGCAGCATCCACATGCTGCACCTTCGAATATTTATCCAGAAGAGTTCGCACATCC
>JAHFUH010000113.1 GCA_023265215.1 Acidobacteriota bacterium | reverse complement strand
TCCTTCGCTCCATGGAAGGACCTTCGCAAGAGGGAGAGCCTATACAAAAATATTGCCGCCGGTACAGCAGAGCTTTGTCGTGTCTCACCGCCAGAGGCGGTGGTTTACCTAAATGGAATTAAAGGCAAGGATTACGTAAAACAAAAGAGGAATGCCGGCCGCGCGCGGATCGTCCATTCTTTAGGGGATTTGTTGGTGGGTACACAGAACACGGCCGGCACTTCGCCGACGATCTCCGTAATGGAGAAACCGGTCCCTGATGCGTAGAAAATGGGTTCCGATTCTGAGAAAAGTGTCCTGGTTCCACCGACCATGGTCTGGACAATGCAGGCCATCGCTTGATCATCGAGGCCATGGTATCGAAAGAGGGGAAAATGGTCCCCGCGATCTCGACTACGGTCTGCGCATTTACGAAGATGGTCTGAAATTTGGAGACCCTCTTCTGGCTGCCAAAGACCCTGGTCGGAGAGATTCATACCATGGTCCCGGTGTCGGAGACCCTGGTATGGGAAACGAAGACCACGGTTGCAAAGCCTTGTGGAAAAAGGTGCCTGTCACCAATTTCTTTATGGTCCGACCCAATGCCGAACCTCCAAATTTCTGTGCAGTTTTTCGTATTCATGTCAAAGCTTGGAATAGAGTGATTCCTTCTGGAAGGGATTGTGGCAGCTTTTTAGCCGTTGCCGTGTTTCCAAACCATGGTAATTTCGTCGCCTAGCTTTTTAAACTCCGGATCGCCTGTCACTAATTCAGCATCACGAAGTCTTGCCAATGCAGCGGCGAAACAATCTGCATAAGAAATGCCGCCTTTGGATTTATAAATTGCGGCTTGATGCGTAAGCGGCCAATGTGCATCCACAATTTCTATGGACATCCCACGAATTTCCTGAATGAATACGTCTGCTTGAGCTGCAGAAACGGCACGTGCAATGGAATACCAGATTTCGCCAAGATTGACCACCGTCATTGCCAGTTTGATGTTGCCTGATTCGGCTTCCACCAATAGCCCTCGCACAAAATTAGCGCCGGGTTCATCTTCAAAAAAGGCCATTAATGCATACGCGTCGAGTATTTTGTATGGAACCATGCTACTCGCGCTCCGCATCGCTGCGTCGTTCGTCCATCAAAACCTTGAAAACACCTTTCCCTTTGAGTGAACCTTGCAACCGCCTGTAGGTTTCTTCAGTAACAGGTTTGAGGACAATAGTTTCGCCAGTGTCGATGATTGTAATTTTTGTTCCTGCTTTGATGCCATATTTGCGGCGCAATTCTGCAGGAATAACAATTTGTCCTTTAACTGTTGCGTGAGTCTCCATAAGCACCCCCCTTTGCATATCTTACTTATAGGCAATAGGTAAGTCAATCTCTCATACATATTACACAATAGATTATTTATCCCAAACTGCGTGGCGGAGGAAACCGCTTCGCACACATCCTTGCAACGCGACCCGTGCGCCGAATGAATACCCAATAACGCCTAAAACCAGTCCGGGATGCTTCTCACCAAGCCAATATAACGCGGCGGCCGCGTCTTCTTTCTCTATCCCTTGATCGAATTGCCCTGCGCGCCTGAGGTTTCATCCTGAAAGTCACCCGATGATCACCTTTATTGAGCCCCGCAAAACCCATTAGCAACCACAATGCTGGAAACCGGCTGAGAAATGTGCCCAATTAAAGCAAGGGCGGCAAAAAGAACGCGGACAAAAAGAACGCGGACACCCAATATTCTTTCCTTTTTTGATGGGTGTCCATATCCGTTCCCATATTCGTTCCTTTCTTGAAAAGGCGGGATTTTTGGTGAGGCTGAACGCAGTCGGCGCTTCGCTGTTTCCTCCGTAATGGAAAATATTGTCTCAAACGCGAAAAAGATTGTTTCCGCTTCTGAGAAAAGCGTCTTGGTTCCACAGAATGTGCTCTCCACGAAGAAGACAATCGTCTCGATCGTAAATACATGCCTCCAACCGCCATAAAAATTGTCTCCGGGGCTCCAAATGTTGTCTGCGCCTTTAAGAGATCGTCTCCCTGCAAAGACAATCGGCAACGAGGCAAAGAAGATCGTCTCGATGGCAAAACAATCGTCAAAGACACAAAGAAGATTGTCTCTAGGTCAAAGACAATCGTCAAAGCGACACAACAATTGTCTCGGTGTCAAAGACAATCGGCAACGCAACAAAGAAATTGTCTCAGGGTCAAAGACAATCGTCAAAGCGACTAAGACAATTGATTTTGAGCCTGAGACAATCTCCTCCTGGCCGAAAAGATCATTTTTGCCTCGTTGCCGATTGTTTTGCCACCGATACGAACTTCTTTGTCTCGTTGCCGATTGTTTTGCCATCGAGACAATCTTCTTTGCCTGTTGCCGATTGTTTTTGTGTCAAAGACAATTGTCTCAGCCGCAAAGAAGATTATTTAAGGTTGGGCAAAGCTTCGCCGGCCCCAGCTGGTTGTTTTGAGGGAATACGGGGACAGGCTACGCAATCACCGTATTCGACGTAGAGCTTTCCACGATGGGTAACATTGGACATTCATTATTCTCAAACAATGTCCATGATTTTATATTTGACGCCATTTTCCGGCCTCCGTTAGCGGCTCGTGCATTCGCCGCCGAAGCTCGGCCTTCAACGCCTGCAGCTTCGCCCGCATCCGCTTCTTAACCGTTTTGCGGCGCACCACCAAATGGCCCGTCTTTCCGTTCCCTCGATTTAGTAGTTGAGATTGGTGCACGGACCTGAATTGTCGGGTGTCGGGATGGATGATTTTTGCCCGGGCTTTGACAATTCTTGGCATGCAGATCCCTATTTGCTTTTCTCACACTCGTTGACCACTTCACCTGATTTATATATATTCAGGTGAATGAAGTCGCCGTAATGGGGTATAAATGATAGCTCGAACCATTAAGCCATCGCTCCGGAATGCACTTTTCAAGGGGAAGGCCATCATTATCTACGGTGCCCGGCAGGTAGGCAAAACAACGCTCATGCAGGAAATCGAGCGGGAGATCGATTACCTGGATGAGTCCGGCGGAACGTTAAACGGCTGGGAAATCAAGTGGAACAAAGGGCGTCTCCGTGTGCCGTCCACTTTTTCCGCAGCCTATCCCGAATGTGCCGTCTCACTCGTCAATCGGGATAATCTTCTGGAATTCGTGGGAGTGTTGCCGAATTCGTAGATTCAAGAGTATCGGCCAATATCTCCGCCACATCGCGGACGCTTACACTTTCTTCGGCGTCTTTCGCCTTCAAACCGTCGGAAATCATGGTCATGCAGAACGGACATTCTGTTGCAATCACCGCGGGATTGAGGCTCAGCGCTTCCTCGGTTCTCTCGACGTTAATTCTCTTGCCGATTTTTTCTTCCATGAATATTCTGGAGCCGCCTGCGCCGCAGCAAAGACCACGGCTGCGGGACCTATCCATTTCGACCAGACTCGATCCCGAACGGGAGATCAAGGCCCTGGGGGCATCGTAGATTTCATTGTAGCGGCCGATATAGCAGGAGTCGTGAAAGGTAATTTTTTCCCCCAAACTTTTGCCGATCTTAAGCCGGCCCGTTCGGATCAGAAAAGCCAGAAATTCGCTGTGATGCACGACGTTGTAGCTTCCGCCGAACTGAGGGTAGTCATTTTTCAGAGCATTGAAGCAATGTGGACAGGTAGTGACAATATTCCTCACTCTGTAACGGGTCAGGGTTTCTATATTGTCCGCGACAAGCATCTGGGCTAAATATTCGTTGCCGCTTCTGCGCGCGTGATCTCCGTTGCATTTTTCCTCTCTTCCCAGTATGGCGAAACTAACCTGGGCGGCGTTCAGCAGTTTTACCATGGCTCTAGCCACCTTCTGATAGCGCTGGTCGAAGGCGCCTGCGCACCCGACCCAATAGAGAATGTCAACATTCCCATTTACCTGCGCCATGGTTTTCAGCTCCAGACCTTGCGCCCAATCCTCACGGGAATCAGGATTGAACCCCCACGGGTTATAGCTGGTTTCCATCCCTTTGAATGCCGACGTCAGTTCCTGAGGGAAGCGTGATTCGGTCAAAACCAGGTAGCGCCGCATTTCCATGATGGATGGAACGTGCTCGATCATGACAGGGCATTCTTCCATGCACGCACGGCACGTGGTGCAATCCCATATTTCCTGGTCCGAAATATAAGAATCGAGCAAGCGGTGGTGGGCTGTGTTGGAATCATTTTTAGAGAACTCAGAGGTGCGTTCTCGAATATTCATAATAATTTTGCGCGGGCTAAGAGGCTTTCCTGTAATGCTTGCAGGGCAGGCGGCGGTGCAGCGTCCGCAGTCCGTGCAGGTTATTCCATCCAGAAGCTGTTTCCATGTCAGATCTTGAACATCGTTGGCCCCGAATTTCTCGATGCTGTCGTCTTCGAAGCTGAGCTTTGCAAGCTCGCCCTTTGGTCTCAAGGAAGAGAAAAATACATTTGGAATGGAAGTCAGGATGTGCAGATGCTTGGAAAAGGGCAGGTAATTCAGAAAGCTCAGGATAACGGCAATATGGGTCCACCAGAAAAACTCATGCCATTCGCGCGCCCCGTTCCCCTGGAATAACCGCGCAAGCTGTTCCGAGATAAAGCGGCCTTTTGTGTGTCCTGCGAAAACAATGCGGGTGGCGTTGGTTCCGAACATGGAAATCATTATGGTCAGGATCAAGATTAGGATTAGGGATGCATCCAGGCGAACGTGGCCAGTGATCTCGCGCCCGAAGAATCTTTTGGGTGGGAAGAAATGCCAACGAGTTAATGCGAGCAGACAGGAAATGATAACCAGGAATCCGATTGATTCCTGAAGCGCTGCTAAAGGCGCAAAAAACGGTCCGAGCACTTCGAAAGTAAATTGCGGGCTGAATCCCTGGATGATCGCTTCCAATACCGCAGAAAGCAGAATGGTGAATCCCCAAAAAATGAAAAAATGCATCAGTCCGGCCAAAGGCTCGCGCAGGAGCTTCGATTGGCCCAATGCCACTTTCAGAACGGCTTTTAGCCGCCGCGGCATGTTGTTGAAGCGGTTGTCATTTTTTCCAATAGCCAGCTTCCGGAATATTCGAAAACAGCTGCAACAGAAAAATACGAATGCAACCAGAAACAAAAAGGAGAAAATCAGCGCTCTTAGCATTTGTAACGCCTTATAACACATGATTTACTAAATGAATAGCATAGGAATGATGCGGTCGGAACCTTCAAGTAAGTAACCAGTTTTTCAGATTCCTGCGGTGGAAAAAAATAAAAAAACACCACGGATTTCAGAAATTGCACGGATTTCACGAAAATTTATTGAGTCTTATTTCCCTTGACCGGAGTCGCTGGCGTTAGATAATCTTTGGCTTCATTTAGCTATACTCGATTCAGCCCTCAATATTTAAATAATTGCGAGTTGATGGATTAAGGTAGCACGGTTAAAAACCATGGGTTGAGCCCTAAAGACTTGGAGTCGGGCTATGCTGTTCGGTTTTGCAAGCGTTCTTCTTTTTCTTGTGGTTGGATTTGTTTTTCTGGCTTTTACGCTTTTTTTATCTCGCCTGATCCAATCAAAAGGCCAGGAAGGGCCGGATAAATACATCTCTTACGAGTGCGGCGAGCTTCCCGAGGGGTCTGCATGGGTCCGGTTCAACATACGTTTTTATATCATTGCCCTGATTTTCATAATTTTTGATGTGGAAACAGTTTTTCTTCTACCTTGGGCGGTTATTTTCAAAAAACTGGGTAGTTTTGCATTTATAGAAGGCCTCATTTTCATCGGTATACTAGCCGTGGGCCTTGCCTACGTTTGGAAAAAAGGCGACCTGGAATGGGTAACCGCAGGTGATCTGGAAGCCATGAAATCGGAAAAGGAGCTGTAGGAGAGCAACATGGGAGTATTGGAGGGCAAATTTGAAGACAATGTCTTCATCACGTCCCTGGATTGGCTTTTTAACTGGGCTCGTTCTTCTTCACCCTGGCCGCTATCTTTCGGGCTGGCGTGTTGCGCGATAGAAATGATGGCGACCGGAGCATCCCGATATGACTTGGCTCGGTTTGGTGCTGAAGTTTTCCGTGGGACTCCGCGGCAGGCGGACATCATGATTGTGGCCGGCACTGTTTCGCTTAAAATGGCCAGCCGCATCAAGCGCTTGTACGATCAGATGCCCGCGCCCAAATACGTTATCTCGATGGGAAGTTGCTCTAATAAAGGGGGGCCCTACTGGCAATATGGTTACCACGTTCTGAAGGGCGTGGACCAGGTTATCCCGGTGGATGTTTACGTCCCGGGGTGCCCGCCAAGGCCGGAATCTCTGCTTGAGGGGATCATTCAACTGCAGAAAAAAATCAGGCAGGAAACAATCGCGAAGAAAAGCAAGACAGGTGCAGCATGAACCCCCAGGAAATCGCCGCGCTGCTGACTGAGAAGTTCGGCAGTCAAATACTTGAGTCAAAACTGGACGCCATGAATCCATGGAGTGCCGTCGAGCCGTCGGCTATCCTTGCAATTTGCCAGTTCATTCATTCCGACGAACGACTGAAAATGGATCACCTCGAGCTTTTAGGGGGAGTGGATTACAAAGATCGCATAGAAGTTGTTTATGTAGTCTATTCCATGAAATTTCGCCACCGCTATACTCTGAAATGCCGGCTGACCAGAGAAACTCCGAAAGTGCAAACGGTGGAATCCGTTTGGGCGGTAGCGAATTGGCATGAGCGCGAAGCCTTCGACATGTTCGGCATTGTTTTTGACGGACACAGCGATTTAAGAAGAATTCTTTGCCCCGATGATTGGGAAGGGTATCCGCTGCGCAAGGATTACAAGTTCCCCAAAACTTACCGCGATATGCCTGTTTAGGAGGGCAGATGGAAGTTGATTACAGCGGCGATGTCATGACCCTGAACATGGGGCCTCAGCACCCCTCGACTCACGGAGTCCTCCGTCTCGAGCTGAAAACGGATGGTGAAATTGTCGCCGACGCTATTCCGCACATCGGCTATCTCCATCGCTGCTTTGAAAAGCTCGCTGAGAATATCGACTATCCCGGCATAATTCCTTTCACCGACCGGATGGATTATTGCGCCGCAATGAACATGGAATTGGGATATGTGCTAGCGGTTGAGAAGCTCATGGGGATTCAGATCAATAACCGGGTGCGCTGCATCCGGATCATAATGGCGGAACTCAATCGCATTGCCAGTCACCTGATCGCGGCAGGAACCTACGGGAACGACATCGGTTCCTTTACACCATTTCTCTGGTGTTTCCGTGACCGGGAAACAATTCTGGATCTATTTGAAGAAACCTGCGGCGCGAGACTTCTTTACAATTACAACTGGATTGGCGGGCTGATGTACGACGTCAAACCGGGTTTCGAAAAAAAGGTTATCGATTTCATAGACTATTTTGAGCCGCAGGTGGGGAACCTGAACAAGCTGCTTTCGGACAATTACATTTTCGTTAAGCGCACAGCCGCGGTTGGCATTCTGTCCCCCGAAGTGGCAATCAATTACGGAGTGACGGGGCCGAATCTGCGCGGAAGCGGCGTGAAATTTGACGTTCGCAAAGACGAGCCTTACCTTGGATACGAGGAATTTGATTTTGATGTCCCGGTGGGCAAAGGCGACTATGGGCCGGTAGGCTCCTGTTGGGACCGCTATATCGTACGAATTCGAGAAGTCAAGGAAAGCTGCAAAATTATACGGCAGGCTGTGGCCAAACTAACCCCGGGCGATGTGCATGAATCCATACCAAAGCGTGTCAAGCCTCCCGTCGGTGAAGTTTATATGCGGACCGAGGCCCCGAGAGGCGAACTCGGCTACTACATCGTGAGTGAAGGCGGCGTTAAGCCGCACCGGCTTAAAGTGAAATCGCCCTGCTTCACCGTGATGAGCGCATTCCGGGAAGTGAGCAGGGGATCGATGATCGCCGATGTCATCGCAATATTAGGTAGTTTTGATATCGTGCTGGGTGAGATTGATCGATAGTGAAGGGAAGTAAGGATGGAATCCATTGCGCGGCTTTTGCAATTGATACCGAAATACAGCGAGCTCCCAGAGTTTCTGCGGGCGTTGATTCCCGTTGTGGTGAGCTGCGTGGTTGTGTTCGCGCTGTTGGCGCTTGCGGTGCTGTTTCTTGTCTGGATGGAAAGAAAGGTCTCCGCTCACATTCAGGACCGGCTGGGCCCGATGTACGTGGGCGGCTGGCATGGATGGGCGCAGACGCTTGCGGATGCACTGAAGCTCCTTTTGAAGGAGGACATCGTCCCTGCTTCAGTCGACAGAACGCTGTTTAAGATGGCGCCGTTCATTGTGTTTCTCGGCGCATTCGCTGCATATGTCGTATTGCCTTTTGGCGCTACGTCATTTGTAGCGGACTTAAATATCGGAATCCTCTATATCGTGGCAGTAGGCAGCCTTTCCGTCATAGGAATCATCATGGCCGGCTGGGCTTCCAATAACAAATACTCCCTTTATGGGGGTATGCGCGCGGCCGCCCAGATCATCAGTTATGAAATTCCTTCCGCCATGGCCATCATGACGGTCATCATCCCGGTTGGAAGCCTCTCGATGGTAGACATCGTGAATGCGCAAAAGGGCGGCATCCAGAACTGGTTTATCCTGCGCAATCCTTTTACATTCCTGGGATTTATTGTTTACTTTATTGCATCGCTTGCCGAAGTCAACCGTACACCATTTGACATTCCCGAAGCAGAATCGGAGCTCGTTGCGGGCTATCATACGGAATATTCCGGAATGCGATTTGCATTTTTCTTTCTAGCCGAGTACGCCAACATGTTCCTGGTCGCGGGCGTTGCCACGACTCTTTTTCTGGGCGGCTGGACGCAGGTCATCCCCGGATCATTCATTGCTCCGCAATTGCTTCCCGGCCCGATTGTGTTTTTTCTGAAGGCGCTCCTGATCATATTTGTTCAGATGTGGTTGCGCTGGTCGCTTCCGCGACTGCGGGTGGACCAGCTTATGTATTTGAGCTGGAAAGTGCTATTGCCCATCTCGTTCGTGTTGGTTCTGGGCGTCGGCTGCCTTGCCGTTTATTGGTAGGATTTCCGAGGGAAGTATATGTTGAATTATTTCAGGGACATCGGGCTCGGAATCGTAACCGTGCTGAAGTCAATGGGGGTTGCCTGGCGCCACCTTTTTACTCCTTCTGTGACTCTGCAATATCCGACGCAAAAATGGACTATGCCGGAGCGTTCCAGGTCGAAGCTGTTCAACAAGATCGAGGATTGCATCGGCTGCGGCCAGTGCGCCCGCGTCTGTCCCACGAATTGCATTACCATCCAAACGGAAAAGCGCGGGAAAGAGGAGCCGGAAATATTCGCTTCCGATGGTACGGCTATCAAGCTCCGAACGTATGTTTATGACATCGACATGACGCTGTGCTGTTATTGTGCGCTTTGCACCTTCGGCTGCCCGACGCACTGCCTGTTCATGACCGGTGAATATGAATATGCGGTCTACGACAAAGTATGCCATATCTACCCATTCGCCACAGAAAAGCAGATGATCAGCAAAACGCCTAAACAGCAACCAGCAGAGAAAGCCTGAAATATCTATGGATAAAAATCTTCTTGCTCAGTTGGTTTTTTATTGTTTCGCAGCCGTGACGGTCGGCTCAGCTGCAGTTGTTGTATTTTCGAAGAGCATCATCCGATCGGCTTTTGCGCTGCTTTTTACTTTTTTCGGCGTGGCAGCGCTTTATGCGTATGCCGGAGCCGATTTTCTTGCCGCCACCCAGATGGTGATTTATGTCGGCGGCATTTTGGTGCTTCTGCTGTTTGGCGTGATGCTCACGCACAAAATCTACAACCTGCAACTTAAGTCCGAGACTTTTCAGTTCATCCCTACATTGGTGGTTGCGCTGGCTGTGTTTGTCGCTCTTGCCGTGTGCATGATGCGTACCCATTGGTTTAATGGAGGGCCGACGCCTGCCGTACCCACAACCGCCTCAATCGGGGAGCTGCTTATGAAGGACTACATACTCCCGTTCGAAGTTGCATCCATTTTGCTTCTCATCGCGCTGATCGGCGCGGCGATGATCGTCAGGAGGGGATCCGAATGATCGGACTCGGCCATTATCTGATAGTAAGCGCTGCGCTCTTTTCTTTGGGAATCATGTGTGTCCTCACGCGCAAGAATGCCGTAAACGTGCTGATGGGGATCGAGCTCATTTTGAATTCCGCGAACCTCAACCTGGTGGCATTTTCGAGGTATTCGGCAGGTAATCTGAACGGTCAGGTTTTCGCCATTTTCATTATTGTGGTAGCCGCCGCCGAAGCTGCAATCGGGCTCGCCATAGTCCTTTCGATGTACCGCATTGTCAAATCGGTCAACCTTGATCAAGCGGATACACTCAAGGGGTAGTCATGAATCCACAGATTCTTTTGGATCTAAAAAGTTTTTACCCGGAAATCATTATAGCCGCCGCTCTCATTTGCGTGGTGATCGCCGACCTGGCTTTTCAGAATATTCGAATTCGAAAAGGTGCAACTTTTCTCATAGCCGCGTTTGGATTGATTTTTGCTCTTTTATTGAGCATTCCCCTGTTTAAGGCGCCGGCCGGCACGCTCTTTTATGGGATTCTGGCTATGGATCAAATGCAGGTTTTCTTCAAATGCTTTCTGATCCTGACATCGTTTCTGGTGCTGCTTGCAGCATCGAGATCCAAGGAGTTGTCGCAGAAACACCTCGGTGAGTTTTACACCCTGCTGCTGGGTGTGACTCTTGCGATGATTCTCCTGGCCGCCAGCGTTGACTTACTGATGCTCTACCTGTCGATCGAGATGCTTTCGTTGGGAAGCTATGTGATGGTCGGCTTCTTGAAAAATGATCGCCAGTCCAACGAAGCTTCACTCAAGTATCTTCTTTTTGGAGCTGTGGCAACCGGCTCAATGTTATATGGCATTACGATTCTATACGGATTGACAGGAACTACCAAAATAGCCGCTATTCACCAAGCCTTGGCTGCCGGCGCCCTAACGGGAAACAATTCGGCAATGCTGCTGGTTTCGACCGTTCTGATTTTAGCCGGCTTTGGATTTAAAACAGCAGCAGTACCGTTTCATTTTTGGTGCCCGGATGTTTACACGGGCGCTCCTACTCCAGTCACCGCATTTTTAAGCGTCGCGCCCAAAGCCGCCGGTTTCGCTGCATTGATCCGATTTTTTTTCACAGCGCTCGCAATTCCTTCGGGCGAGGCGGGCGTCTGGAAATCGTTTGGCCTGGTCAACTGGAATCTCCTGATTCTGGTCATTTCAATCATTACGATGACTCTGGGCAATATAGCCGCTTTGCGCCAGAACAATATGAAACGCATGCTTGCCTACTCTTCAATTGCACACGCCGGCTACATTTTTATGGGCGCAGTGGTATTGACTTCGCAAGGGATTCAAGCCGTTTTGATATACCTGATCACTTATTTGTTCATGAATCTGGGGGCGTTCCTGGTCGTCATTGAAATCTTCAACTGCACGGGAAGCTTTGATATAGACGACTACCGCGGTTTGTACCGGCGTTCTCCCTTCCTGACTATCGCAATGACAATCTTCATGCTTTCTCTGATGGGGATACCACCTTTCGCCGGATTTTTTGGAAAGCTCTATGTTTTTGGCGCAGCAGTAAACAGGAACTTGTCCTGGTTTGCCGTCATCGGTGCATTGAACA
>JAHFUH010000580.1 GCA_023265215.1 Acidobacteriota bacterium | reverse complement strand
GCAATCTCCAATAGGTACTCCATTACTTTGCCCCCGGTTTTAAATGCCAACCCCGATACCGAAACCGACTCCGAGAGGCACGGCGAATCGCCCTGGTGTGCGCTGACTGTTACCCACACGTGACACTGTGGGTTGATGACACATCACTGCGATTCTCCAGAGTCCAAATGTTCGTTCGGCTCAGGCCCGAAGGGCCGTCAGTGAATAGCCCCGGCCGCAAGGCCGGGGCTAGCGATTTCGATTGAATGAGCGCTGAAAGTGCGGCACTCAAACGATATCGCATCATAAAGTGCCGCGCCTTCGGCGCTCATCGTCATCAACAATCTAATCCCGGCCTGACGGCCGGGCCTATTCACCGGCGGCCCTTCGGGCCTCATTCGGCATCCTGTGCAATGAAGGGCCAACCCAAACCCACAGTGTTACTTGTGGGTAACAGTCAGCGCACAGCGGGGCGATTCGCAGTGACTCTCGGGGTCGGTATCGGGGTCGGTATCGGGGTCGGCATTTGAAACCGGTGGCAAAGTAATGGAGTATCCATTGGAAATTGCTTTTCTTGATTTGGACCCAGATAGCGATACCGACCCAACCCCGAAGTTCTTTCGTTCTTTGTTGATAAAGTAATCGACGTCACTCCGGAACGGCTTAGCCTGTCAGGGTCGCACGGCCATAGGCCGTGGGTTTAGCTGAGACTAAGATGCTTCTTTGCGGTCTTCGGGATCTTCGTGGTTCGCTTTTTGGTCTGGGTAAACAGTTACGAGACTTCGAGGATTGGAGTCCTATCCCGGAAGTGAATTGGACACTGAATTTGAAGAGGTCCAAAAAGGTACCATGTTCAGTGTTTTATAGGTTCGTTCCACAGATTCGCGAGTTCCCCAATCGCTCCAATGCACATTGGCGACTTCCAGCATAATCAGGTGTTCCGGGATTTTGGAGAGCACTTCGATTGAGAGATTCCAGGATTCCAGATCCCGGTATATCTCGGCTGCCTTTTCCGGAAATGCCTCCAATATGGAGAGTCTCTCAAGATGGTGCGGCACCAGGTTTCCCACCAGTTCCAGCATCCGCGATATTTTAAATACCATCACGAAGGTGTTCCACAGTCCGCCGCGTGAAATAATTTCTTGTGCATTGATCAGGTCAGGTTTTTCCTCGAAAGCTTCCACATAATACGCCTTTTCAGAAGAAACCAGCGGGTCTGCAGGCAGTATGTATCCATACCCGGTCTCCGGTCTGTCCGGGGAGATTCCCAGCACCGCAATTTTGTCGGGCATGCGGGTAATTATGCCTACGCCCCGGAGCACATGAGCCATGAAGGCTCGATCGTTGTCAACAAAGTGATCCGTCGGAAGAGCCACAACGATGGCGCCAGGGTATCTTCTCTCCAGATTCAGAAGAGAAAACAGCATTCCCGGACCGGTATCGCGATTGAGCGGTTGCACAAGAATATTTGATTCTGGAAGAGAGGACAGTTGTTCTCTCGCCAGGTGGAGGTGGTCCTGATTCACGATGACACTGATCCGGTCGCGGGGAGCGAACAAGTTCGCTCTTGTGAGAGTCGATTCCAACAATGATGAGCCATACCAAAGCTTGCAGTATTGTTTGGGAATGGGAGTTCCCGCAATCTCTCGAGTCAATTCCCGCAGGCGAACGCCGTCTCCGCCGGCCAGCAGCAGGGCAACGTAATTTGAAGAAACATTTGCCCTCTCATGGTTGATGCCGTGGCTGGATAGCTTCAACATACTTCCCCCAATTTTTGGTCGAAGGATTTTTCTGGGGTCTTCTGATAACAGCTTTCATAAGTATGTATTCTTCGATGGATATCGACAATGTGCATAACTACTCAATTGGAAGTGAGTAAAAATACGTATGCATCAAATCTCGAAATAGAATTGCCGATGGCTATCCGCAAACTCTCGGTTCTTAAAACTGCGGGGAAAGCTGCAAACGCATAGTCGGCGTTTTGAAAAAAACTAATTATTTCGAATTTCTGCCTTCAGGGTCTTTTAGCCTCCACTTCCAGTCGCATCATATCAACATGGACCATGCCGGATTCATCGATAGGATGTGATTCGAGATAGCGCCCGACAATTTCACTGATAAACAATTCCCTTTTTGCGATGGGCACTCTTTCTGTGTATGGGAGCCAGGTTGTTCGAATCCATCCAGCTAAACCTTTCGCTCCAACGAGCTTCATGTCCTTTGCGAGAAGCTCAACTCGTTCACGGGCGAAATCGCTCTCGGAGAAACTGGCTGAGTCATCCGGTCCGAGCCTATTTCAGAGCACAATGCTGATAGCAGGCACGAATATGGTCATTACTTCCTGGCTCTCTTCGATATGGCCTTTTTCGCCGGTGCTTTTGCATGTGTTTTAGCCTTCACGGGTTTCTTTGCGGTCAGGCTGCTCTTCATCTTCTCATGGTTGGCGATCGCAGAATCGGCGGCGCTCATGGCCCCAACGATCTTGTCCTTGATCATCGTCAGCGATTTACTGTCCTGCTTCAGCTTAAGCATCGCCTGCTCGTGGTTCATCTCCTTGTTGTAGGTGGTCAATGCTTTGAGGGCGGTTTCGGCTTCATTTCTTGCCGCATCAAGTCCTTTCTTCGCTGCCGTGACATCCTCTGCGGTGTGGCCCTTCATCTTCCTGGCATATTTCTTCGCAAGCTCCTTGTGCATCTTGAGCGTCGCATCAAGCCTGGCCTGAAGACCAGCAATACTGGCAAGGCTCGATTCCACATCACTCTGGAGGGTCTTTACTTCGGCATTGAGGGCATTCTCCATCTTCTGCTGCTCTTGCGTCTTACCGCATCCTGTTATGACCAGAGCCAGTGCCGCGACAAGCACGAATAACAAACGGGAATATCTCATGGGTTATCCTTTCAAAAAAAGGTGAAGGCGGTACATTTCAGTTTCAGATATCACTCCCGAGGCATTTGTGAGCCAGGGTTGAAGGGATTCTCTTCGCTATACTGATCGCATTTATTCTATCACCTTCAATTCCTGTCGCGACAAAATGTTGCCGGGCAAGTTTGAGCGCCGCATTCCACTTTCCACGGTTCTGGTCCGGCCCCGCAGAGATGTGCGGATCCCCTGAAATTGCCATGCTTATTTTGATGATCTGCTGTGATGCAGGCAAAGAGCAACCAGATCGGACACATCCGCCTCGCCCACACACATGACCGTGTCTGCTCCGCCCCAATAAATCTTCACCGTTCCGTCGGACTCGGGAACCGCGCCACAAGTGAATACCACGTTGTGGACATATCCGGTTATTTCCCAGGGATCTTCCGGTTGCAGAATCCAGGAGTCCGCTATTCCTATGACTTTCGCCGGGTTCTTCAGGTCATGTAGAGCAACACCCAAACGATAAACACATCCATCCATCGTTCGAAATACTCCGTGGTAGATAGAAAGCCACCCCTGCTCCGTTTTGATCGGCGGCGCGCCGGGGCCAATCTTCATTTCATCCCAGTGATACGGTTCGGGTTTCATGATAAGTTCGGATTGGCCCCAGAATTGTAGATCCGGAGAATAAGAAATCCAGATCGACCAGGGAGCGATTTCCGAATGAGGGCGATCCAGTCGGGCATAGAGTCCTTCAAACTTCTCTGGAAAGATCACCACATTCCGAAAGTCAGCCTGCGTGATCAGTGAGATTTTTTGCACCTGACGGAAGTCTTTCGTTTTCGCCAGGGCGATGCGCACACCATTACGCGAGTAGGCGCTGTATGTAATGAGATACTCTCCTTCGATCAGCGTCACGCGTGGGTCCTCCACGCCGAATTCCTCATAGCCGGCAAAAGGGCCGTCCCGCTCAGGTGTCAGAAAGG
>JAHFUH010000579.1 GCA_023265215.1 Acidobacteriota bacterium | reverse complement strand
AAGGGCACAACGGTGAGGCCTTTTTCCTGAGTTTTTCCAATGAGCTTGCTGATTTCTTTCAGATGCAGCAAAAGCTTGCGCGATCGGGTGGGATCATGATTTTCCCTGTTGCCGTGGGAATAAGGACTTATATGGCAGTTGACAAGAAAAGCCTCTGCTCCACGGACTAAGGCGTAGCTGTCCTTCAAATTCAACCGGCCTTCCCGGATGGCTTTGACTTCAGTGCCCACCAAAATTATGCCGGCCTCGAGTTTCTCGAGAATGAAATAGTCGTGGAAGGCCTTCTTGTTGGTTGCAACTACCTTCTCTCCAGAATCCTTCTTTTCAGCCATAAAGCGCCAATTAAAAAACGGCGCGGGGAATCGCGCCGCACAGCGGTTTATTATACAACAGAAGCAAGAAGCCGGAAGCAAGAAGCCGGAATGATTTGACCAGCTGCCCGTGAGCCGATAAGGGACAAGCATTTAATTTTCGGTTTTATTCCGGCTCCTGGCTTTTGGCTTTTGTGTCGCACCAGCCCTGATTTCATCGCATCATTTCTTTTTGAGTTCTTTCGGAACCGGCCATGCCATGCGTTCGCCGGTCACTGCAAGTGCGACGTGCGTTGCATCTGCATATATCGCTTTCGATATACGAAACTTCATTTCCGGCAGGAGCGCCTTTTCGCCGCTCTTGACCAATTTAATGGATATAGGAATCGTGTCGCGATGAAGCGAATTAACTTGAGTGTGGTCTCTTTTGGGAAACTTAGGGTTCGCGCAAAAATAAGGTCACATTCTGGCGCGAGCGCCGGGTGGGCAGATGCAAGGCGCCGCGACGCAGGCGATGTGGTTCATCGCCGAGGAGCGGCAACGCAGCAGATGCCCGCCCGCCGCCGCGCCCCGAAGGGCGGCCGACTCGCAGAATTGCAAGATCCTTTTGCAATTTAATGCCTATGGTCAAGCCTGAGAGTCGGCCGCAGAATGTGAAGTTATTATTGCGCGAGCCCTTAGTAGCCACAAACTCGCACATTCGAAGATCCACATATGGCGTGCGATTAGTAACTATGTAACCATTGCGAGTTTCGCCGGGACGATACTGCACTTCCAGGTGAACCACGAACTCATACTCGTCTTCATCCACAAGATCGATGCGCACTGCAGTGCCCCGAAAGCCGACCGTTCCATACTCAGAATTTAGTTTGAATATTTTGTTTTTCCCTGCAGGCTTTTTGGCTGCTGTGGATGAATTGTTTTGCGCAGCCTGAACGATGAATGATGAACCATTAAACCCGGATTGTTCATGAAGCTTCTACTGCGGTGGTGGATCCGGGCATGTCTACTGCGTTGCGCTCGGTCGGATTCCTCGACGTACTGTCGAGTACGCCTGCGGAATCATCTCGTCGCGCGCCTTGTATCCATGCCCGTCTGCGCCGCCTCGCTACGAACCTTCATGAATAATCCGGGTTAATATCCTGGAGCATTAAAATTATCGGGATCGAATAAGCAAATAAGAGCTTTGATAAAAACATCTGTAAGCTAAAAGAAACATTCCATCAAGAATCTGATTTTATTCCGGCTTCCTGCTCATGGCTTCTGCTTTCGTCAATTCCAGCGGAACCAGCGCAGTGTGAAAAAATAGGAAATTCCGCCCCAGGCTGCAATTAGAGCAAGCCTCCAGAACTGAGAGCTTAACGACGCGCCTTCCAGAATGACGGCGCGCAGAGCGTAATTGAAGTGAGTTAAAGGGAGAATTTTAATGAATGGCTGAAGAATATCCGGAAAGCGTTCCGGCGAAAAGAAGACTCCGGAAAGCAACCACATCGGCATCATGATCAGGTTCATCAGGCCGGAGACCGTTTCCACTTTCTGCGCCCGGCAGGCTACCAATAATCCCAATCCGGCAAAGGACGCCGCTCCGAGAAGCGACAGAAAAAGAATCGCAAATATATTGCCCCTGATAGGGAACCCAAAAAGAAGCACGCCTGTGCCCAGGATGACGACGACCTCCGGGATCATGAACGCCATCCGGCCGCCCAGAGCAGACCAGAGGAAGTGGGATCTTTTCATGGGAGTGGCGGCAAATCTCTTAAGCAGCTTGCGCACTCTCATGTCGACGATGACATAACCGACTCCCCACATGCTCCCCGCCAGCAAATTCATTCCGAGCAGCCCGGGAATAAGAAAATCTATATACCGCGTCCCGGGTTCCGTGATGTGCCTGTCGGCAGTCGGAAGCGGATCTTTGCGGCCTGCCGCGCGCTGAAGAGCATCGTCGACCTGTTGTCGCGCAAGGACGCTTTCAGGCCGGGTGGGGTCGAAAAGAAATGTATAAGGATCTCCCGGAATAACAACAAGAGCGGATTTCCCCAATCGCAACCGGTCCAGGCATTCCGGTTTCGAATGGATGGCAACGACAAAATCCGGCTTGCTCCTCAAGCTCTTTGCCACCTCCTCAGCCGAAACATGCTGCTGGACATCGACGAACACCCGTTCGGCGGGACGATTCCGAAATGCGATTCCCAGGCCGATTGCCAGCAGCACCGGGAATGCGTACACCCAGAAAATGGTTTCCGGTTCGCGAACAAATTCGCGAAGCCTTGCTTTGAAAAGCTCACTCAGTGGATGATATTTCGTCATCGCGCAAATGTCTTCCTGTCAGGCCGACAAAAACGTCCTCGAGGCTTGCTTGCCGGGTCGACAGCCGTGCAAGCTCGAGTTTCTGTGATTGCAAGCGCCCAAGCAAAGCGGGAATTGCTATGTGCGGTTCCGAGACAGTGAGAGCAATCCCATTCACATCAGAACGCACCTCCTTGACTGATGGGAGCCCGGCAAATAAATCATCCAACGCGCCGGTTCCATTTGCCAGGGCGAACTCGATCATATGCTCCCCGCCCAAACCTGATATCAGTTCGCCAGGGGAACCCATGGCGATAACCTTGCCATGATCTATTACCGCCAGCCTGTTGCACAGGCGCTCGGCTTCATCCATGTAATGCGTTGTGAGCAGAACCGTGCATCCTTCCTGCTGCAGCCTTCGGATCACATCCCACAGCTGCCGCCGTGATTGTGGATCCAGGCCGGTTGTTGGCTCATCCAGAAACAGAAGACTGGGGTCCCCTACCAGTGCACATGCGACCGCAAGCCGCTGACGCTGTCCTCCTGAAAGCTTCCCGATCCACGATTTGGCTTTTTCACGCAACCCTACGGCATCCATCACATCAGCAGGATTTTTGCCGTTACGATAAAAACTGCGGAAAAGAACCAGGGTTTCGATGACAGTGAGCCTTTCGGTGAACCGCGTCTCCTGCAGCGAAATTCCTATTCTTTGCCGCAGTTCATTGTCGTTGTCACCCCAGCGCATGCCCAGGACTTCAACATCGCCCGAGGTAGGACGGAGGAGGCCTTCGAAAATTTCAATGGTGGTCGTTTTGCCTGCGCCGTTGGGTCCCAGCAGTCCAAAGCATTCGCCGCGGCGGATTTCGAGATCGAGTCCGTTTACGGCATTCACAGATCCGCCGCGCCCCGTGTATTGCTTGTGCAGGCCTCGGCAGGAAATAACCGGTTCCGCGGGAGATGAAGACTTCATAAGAATTGGCCGAGGATTCAGCTCTTTAAAAAACGCTCCACATATTCCCTGGCGGCTGCCTGCCAATCCCGCATCAAGGGCAGGGCATCGCGTTCCAGGCGCGCATTGGCCAGAACCGAATTGTGCGGCCGTGCTGCCGGCCTGGGAAATTCGTGAGTGGAAACCGCAGTTATTTTGACCCCTTCGATTTTCGCCCATTCCAGCGATCTCAGAGCCAACTCGTACCAGGTGCAAGCACCGCTGTTGGTAAGGTGATACGTGGATCTGCAGCCGGCA
>JAHFUH010000578.1 GCA_023265215.1 Acidobacteriota bacterium | reverse complement strand
CCGCTATTCTTATTCGGAAATCAGGGATTTTGCAAAAGAATCCGATTCTCAGGTTTACATCATCGGCGAGCCGGGAGATTTGGGGTATGGCTCTTCTGAAATACAGAGCATCGCGCAGTTGAGCGGAGGCCGGGCTTTCTTTCCCACGAATCTTGACTCACTGGATTACTACATCGATCTGATTTACTCGGAGCTTCGCAATCAATACGTCCTTGGATATGTGCCCACCAAACACGACTTCGAAGGCAAGTGGCACAAGATCCAGGTGAAGCTGGATCAGCCCAAAGGATTCCCAAAACTTGCCGTGCGCGCGCGGGAAGGCTATTACGCAGACAGCCAATAAAAGCCTGCCAAAGAATAACGTCTGCACATGGCTTCAGTCTGCCCGGTACTCGCGCCAATGTGAAAACGTTTTTCATGGACAGGCCGCAGCCTCCGGGAACAATTTTTCTCTTTAAAAAAACAGCTTAAATTGCTAATTTCTAAGCATTAAAATTGAATGCTCAGTAGGAGCAATGCTATACTCCAAAATTGTATTAACGAATTCTGATTTTCGATGATTCGGCCCAATTTGTCACGCTGTAATACGTTGTTTGATTCGACTGAATAGTTGAGTGGAGAGGCTACAATGAACAGAATCTGCGCACGAATGCTTATGGCGTTAGTGTTGGTGCTCGTGTTTTCTTACTCCGGCTTTTCTCAGCAGGACGTGAAGAAGAAAATGTGGACTTCCCCGAGCCTTGACAGCACCACGGGACTTTTCAAGGTCTGGGATGCCGAGACATTAAGGCAGGGTGAGACCAATTGGTCATTCGGCTATGATCAGTTCAATCGTGATCCTGGTCTGGTTATCGGCAGAGCGCCAGCCGGGGTTGCGGTCGGCATTTTTGATCGGCTGGAATTTTTCGAATCAATGGATGTTCAACGGCATATCAAAGCTGACGATACTATTACATTTAATAAGCTGATTCCACAGAATACCTTTCCATTGCCGGCGCAAGTAAAGTCCCAGACTTTTTTCTCTCAGGCCGCACCATTCATGGATGTGCCGGAGGCGACCGGCCGCGGTGATTTCCACCTTGGACTGAAATTCAACTTTCTTTCGGAATCTCGCGGAAAGCCTGTCAGTCTTGGTGTTGCAGGTTTCGGCACTCTACCGGGGCAGAGAAGCGATATCGGTCTTAAGCGCGGCTTGTCCTCGGGAGCCTATCAGGGCGGATTTGCTTTCCTGGTATCCAAGACAGCGTCCGATATCGCGCGTGTGTATGCTAACGTTGGATCCAATTTCTATTCGAATCCAAACCGGGCCGATACAGGCACGCAGCTTGCGAATCTCCAGAATGAGTTTGTTTACAAGGGAGGTGCTGAATTCCTGCCATATGAACGGTTTCGGGTCATTGCGGAACTGAGCGGACTTTCATACTACGGGGACAGGGATCCAGGACTGAATCCGTCGAGCCCAATTGATGTCATATTTGGCGTTCGGGTTTATCCCCGCAAATGGGTTTCGCTTGGGGCCGGATACCAGACTACTTTCTATCACGAAAGAAATAATATATTCAGGCCTGCAGGATCCTTTAGTCCGGGGCATGATGGTTTCGTGGTTCAGGGCGCCATTATGACCAGGCGCAATGACCCGCCAAAGCTGACATGCGCTGTTGCCAAGAGTTCGATCCTCCAGGCGGATACAACTACCATACGCGCCAACGCTGTCGATCCGGATGGCGATACCCTGACGTATACTTGGACGGCGTCGGGAGGAAAAATCTCCGGAACCGGGGATACGGCTACATTTGACGCGACCAATGTTGCGCCGGGAAAATACACTGTTACGGTGTCGGTGTCGGATAAAAAGCACAAGGTGGATTGTTCCACTGAAATCACGGTTTTAAAGAGAAACCACGCGCCGACGGCGACAATCGAGCCCAGCACTGCCACAATCACTCAAGGCGAAAGCGCGAATTTCCGCTGCATCGGCTCTGACCCGGATAACGATAAGCTGACTTATGCATGGACAGTTGACGGACAGCCTCTGGCTGCTTCAGGGCCTCAGATCTCCTTTGGCTCCGAGGGGCGGAAGCCGGGTGACCACACTATTGGCTGCACTGTGAGCGACGGAGAAGTTTCGGCTAATAGTTCTGCCAAGGCCACAGTGCGAGAGAGAATTATCCCGAACCAGCCGCCGACTATTGAATGCCTGACGACTACAATGGATGTGGCTTCCGGCGGTGCCATAGATCTGAGAGCGAGAGCTTCCGATCCCGACAAAGATAGACTGAATTACGCCTGGTCCAGTACGGGAGGAACTGTTACGGGTTCCGGCGAAACGGCGACATTCAACGCTTCCGGAGTGAAGGCAGGAAGCTACACTGTGAGCGTTACGGTGAACGATGGACGAGGCGGGAAGGCTTCGTGTTCCATGAACGTCAATGTTTCAGAACGATTGAGCGTGACCAAGGAAAAATGTGGCTACTTTGCTCCTGGAAAGGATCGCGTGGACAACTGCGCGAAAGCCATTCTTGACGATCTTGCCGTACGCATGAAAAATGATCCGAAGCTGACCACGAATATAATCGGGTATACGGATGACTCCCGGCTTGAAAAGCGGCAGAAAAACCTCGGAGAAAAACGTGCCAAGGCGGTAGCCGATTATCTTGCAAAGCAGGGAGTGGATAGTTCCCGACTAAAAACCACGGACGGAGGAACCAATAATCCGGTCGGCGACAACAAGAAGGAAGCCGGGCGGAATCTTAATCGTCGCGTAGAGATTGAGATTACGGTCCGTTGAAAAAAGAACTGGATGGACGGGTGGCTGGAATCCTGGTCACCCGTCCACTTGGTTTCCCCAAGCAACATTTTTTAGATTGTTTGATGTCGCGCTGCTTTATTCCTCTTTTTGCCGCCATTCTTATTGTATGTTCTCCTGCCGCTTCTTTTCCTGAAGAAGGCCGGGTTATTACTCGTTTTGAGCGAATCGGACCTTTTGGGGGCGATGCTCGTTCGCTCCTGATTGACTCGAAACGAAAAGGTGTAGCTTTACTCGGCACAAGCAATGGCAGAATATTTAAAACCTCCGACTCCGGCAGATCCTGGATTCCATTAAATCCCGGGATCGGCCCGTATGAATATGTAATCGACACCCTTGTCCAGCATCCGAGCGAACCCGATCACATCTACGCCGGAGCATGGGATCTCCACAGCGATGGCGGCGGCCTGTTTGAATCGAAAGATGCAGGACTGACTTGGATGCGAATCGTTTTGTCACAGGGTTCCTCTGCAGTCAGGGGTTTTGCCATCTGCACTGCCAGCCCGAAATACATGATTGCAGGGACGCTTTCCGGTGCCTATGTCAGCGCGGATGGGGGCCGCAGCTGGAAGCACGTGGGAGGGAGCGATCTTGAGAAGGCTGAGTCGGTCGCCATCGATCCGAGAGACTATCAATCCCTTTACGTGGGGACCTGGCGGCTCGGGTACAAATCCAGCGATTTTGGCAGGACTTGGATGCGGGTTGACAAAGGGATGCCTCTCGATTCCGATCTCTTTTCCATCGCAATAAACCCTCGCAATCCTGAAATCCTATATGCCAGCGCATGCTCCGGCGTATATCGCTCTTCGAACCGCGCCTATTCATGGACTCGCATGAAGCTTCTCCCGGACCGATTTGCCGTCAGGGCGCAGGCAGTTTACATAGATCCGGCGAATCCGCAGATAATCTATGTCGGAACTACAGAAGGGCTTTTCATAAGCCCTAATGACGGGGGCAGTTGGGAGCGTCTGACGCCTGCGGATGTAACGGTGAATACAATACAGGTTGATCCAGACAACAGCCGGCGGATTCTAATCGG
>JAHFUH010000577.1 GCA_023265215.1 Acidobacteriota bacterium | reverse complement strand
ATGGCACATGCAGAGCGAAGGCATTTATTATCAGCCTGCGTTCAGCGGAGATGTTACGGTGCCACTTGGAGCGCTTCCTACACTTCCATTCGATGAAAGGTTGTTCATCCTGCGCCGCGCCACGTTGGAACTCACTTCAAACTCTGTGGTCAATCTGGGGATTGGTATCCCTGACAGATTAGCTACCGTGGCCGCCCATGAGGGTGTGACGGACATGTTGACTCTAACGACTGAGGTTGGTGGCGTGGGAGGCGTGCCCGCCGGGTGGCCCAATTTTGGGATGACCTATAATGCGGAAGCTTTCGTCTGTCATCCCAACATGTTCGATTGGTATGACGGCGGCGGTATTGATCAGGCTTTCCTGGGAATGGGAGAAGTCGACAAGTTGGGCAACGTAAACGTGAGCAAGTTCAATGGCCGGCCCATCGGCTGCGGCGGTTTTATCAATATTACAACTGCTTCTAAAAAGGTCGTATATTGCGGCACATTCACAACCGGCGGTCTCAAAGTGACCGCCGAAGATGGGAAAGTAAAGATCCTCCAGGAGGGAAATCATAAGAAATTCCTCGACCATGTTGAACAAATAACCTTCAGCGGCACATATGCAGCCAAGTCGAACAAGCCTGTCCTTTATGTGACGGAACGGGCTGTTTTCAAGCTGATTGGCGGAGAAGTCACGCTGGTCGAAATTGCTCCCGGTATTGATCTGGAAAAGGACATCCTGGCGCACATGGATTTCAAACCAAAAATAAGTCCCGATCTCAAATCGATGCCGGAAGAGATCTTTTATCCGACATGGGGAAAGCTAAAG
The DNA here is from genome assembly GCA_023265215.1 of Acidobacteriota bacterium. GTDB lineage: Bacteria > Acidobacteriota > UBA6911 > UBA6911 > UBA6911 > UBA6911. Next base: position 3,035 of record JAHFUH010000577.1, on the reverse strand, counting down.
CAGCATATCGAGGCGAAAAAGACAAGCTGATTGGTTAGGCAAACTACATCCTCTAGCGGCGTGATTCGAAAAGGTTCTGCCATTCCGGTGCGTGCGTCCCGGAGGGACGCTGTGAAAATAGCCCGGCACTTCAGTGCCGGGAATTAGACAAGAAGAATGAAATAAGTCCCGGTAGGGACGATTGAAGCCTTTATGAATCGACATCTCAGCCGTCCCTAGGGGACTTGCCTTGGGGTGCATCCGGAATCCCGGCACTGAAGTGCCGGGCTATTCTCAGGCGTCCCTATGGGACGCAGCTTGGATGTTAGCTTGCCCTCATCTTGGGGGCATTTCTATTTCCCGGACCCTTGTTTCCAAATCTGGGTCTTGCCCACGCCAAAATCAGGTTTGGATCCATCCTTTGCCGGGATTACCAACCTGTAATTGGGACCGGGATCGACCGCCGACTCTTTCGGCTTCGGCAACTGCGACGCCCAGTCGTAAGGCACCCGGTATGCCCGGTAAACGAGATTCCGGATACCTGGTGTGCTGGAGTCCCACAGATATGGGGAAATATATTCCCATACCACCTCTTTTTCTTTGGTCACTTCTATAATACGTCCATCGGAACCTTCGGTGATCAGCGTATTGCCGTTTGGCAAGCGCTGTGCGGAAGAAATAAAGGGACTATACAAGTCATAGCCGGATTTCTGATTGGGCGTGCTCGCGTTATTGGGAGCATATTCCCAAACGATATCCTTGGTAAGCGGATCAAATTCAAGCACACGGGAATAGGCGCGCCGCATGACCGATATGCCGTTCGGTGCTAAATCTGTGGGCGGCCCGTATCCGGACTGACCGCCATTGTCGAAGAGCAGGATATTGCCTTCGCCCGGCAATCCTTTGGGAATCATGTGGGTATGGTGCGGGCCGATGATCCATCCCAATTTCTTGTCGTCGCCATCCCGGTAATAGGGGCCCGTCCTCCAGACAATTTTGCCGCTTTGGTGTTCCACAATCACCAGGAGTCCGGCTTCGCGGCTGTCCAGAATAATATTGTCGGGATTAAAACGTTTGTCTCCCTGGTCAAACCATTTGTTGGGTCCCAGGTACGAGGCGCAATTCTCGTGAAACCAGTCAAACCCATCCCCTTCCAGTCGGGGGTTAGCCTGGTAATTCTGCATGGATCTTAATGCCGCATCATCAAAACCCATCTCAGCCAGATGCTCCGATGCTTTCCAACTCCAGATTATTTTTGCGGTCTCCAGGTCAACCTCATAGACCACATCATCCAGCAGTCTTACGTTTTTGTTGACTTTGTCATTCTGAACATTGTAATGAGCCAAGGCCAGGATAATTCCTTTGGAGAGATCAGGCTTGACACTGTTCGGAACATAATAGCCGACGGGATTGCCTTTTAGCTGCATGTCATGATGCTGCCGGGATACCCACATTGTTCCGTCGCCTTCGTTGGCTTTGCCTTGCTGAAATCGATCGAATTTCCAAACGACTTTGTCGTTAAAATCCCTGATCTGAATTTCGATCGCGTCCTGGCGGCCCTGTTTCCAGGAGGCTGTTGATGTCAGAAGATATCCGCCCGGATACAATTTGTTCGGGTGGTGAAGCGGACCTTTCCAGAGATGAACCAGATTCCCGTTCATATCGACAAGGCGTCCCTCATCCGAGGAAAGGATCGTAAAGCCGTTCCAGCACTTTTCAGGAATATAGATCGTGGTTCCCAAAGGGTAAACGCTGGCGTCCGGCTGCACAAAAACCGGGGACAACAGCAAAAAAGCAACAATCAGTATTGCTTTAGAGTGTTTCAATGTACGCTCCTTGGAAAGTATTTTGCGTTTCGGCTTTAGGATGAGGAAGCTTTTTCATACTTCTTATCGGCAAATGTTCTGGTCAGGGTTGCCGCCAGGGCATCGATGGCACTGCCGCCCCCTGCGACGAGAATGTCCGGCATTATTTTAACGCTCTTGTCCGCCAGAACGGTTGCAACATTGACCATCAGGGTTCCGGACGCTCCGATCGCCTCGTTTTGCGCTTTGAAACCATCTGCTCTGGCCACCCCTTGCGCACGGATGACGTCAGCCTGTGCGAGTCCGGTCTGCTTGGTGAACTCAGCTTCGCCGCGAGCCTCCTGGGCGCGAGCATCGGCGTTGTTCTTTTTGATCATGACGTTGACCTCAGCTGCCGCCAGGCTTTTCTGCATGTCTGCTTTTCCCGTGGCGGCTTCGGTTTCAATTCTCTGGTCCTGGGAGGCTCTCTGCTTTTTAAATGTTTCCACTTCCTGATTGGCAATCTCCCGCTGCGTTAAAACCTGAACCAGCGCATCCGGAAGGATGACATCCTGGATGTATACACCCTTTGTCTCCACTTCATAAAGCATCAACTGCTTTGAAATATGCGCAAAAGCTTCCTGCTGCACTGTCTGGCGCGTTTCTATAAAGATCACCGCGGGCATGCCGCCCAGCTTATCCCGGAACAGATTTCCCACTGCTGCCTGAAGCACTTCATTGACGAGATTCAGCATGCTGCCTACCATCGATATAACGCGCGGTGCTTTAGTGTCGGGCACGTGAATTAAAACTTGAAGATCGATTGTGAAAACGAAGCCCTCACGGCTCTTTGCAATGATTGGTTCAAGCCTTTCATCGAGCTTGTGAGCGCCGGTAATTCCTTTCGACCAGTCCAATTTCAATATGGCGGTAGGCACAATTTCGGCCTGGTATATCCTCGGATTGATGGGATATTTGCCAGTCCGCAGCGGCTCTTCCCAAATGCCTCGATGCCCGGGTTTCACCAGGCTTCCGAATTTGAATTCGGCGCCGGAGGTATCTTCAGTGGGCAAACCCACATAGGACTTGATGACGGCAACCTGGCCTTGTTCCACAACAAGCATTGGCACATGCTCCACCTTAAGCAGAAATGGATTAAGGTTGTAAGCACCATAAAGGAGGGGATCGTGCTGCAAACCGATTTTGCCCCCTTTGTCTAAGAAAGTCTGAAAATCCTGATAGCTGTTGTGCTGATCATTCTTGCTGCCGAGG
>JAHFUH010000112.1 GCA_023265215.1 Acidobacteriota bacterium | reverse complement strand
GGCGAGAATGTTGCGGATATTCAGGTCAACCTGACGCCGAAAGGGGACCGTTCGGATCAGAGCCACGCAATTGCGCGCCGCGTCCGGGATCTTCTGAAACCTGCAGCAGACCAATACGGCATCCGGATGAAAGTTGCCGAAGTGCCGCCGGGACCGCCTGTTCTGGAAACCCTGGTCGCAGAAGTTTACGGCCCCGATTACGACCGGCAGATTGAATTGGCCCGCCAGCTTCGGACGATGCTGGAAAAGACGCCCGGCGCGGTTGATGTAGACTGGTACGTCGAAGATCCGCAACCTGAGATGCTGTTTCATTTCGACCGGCTGAAAGCCTCAATGGCCGGCGTTTCAATCGCTGAAGCGCAGCAGGCCGTGGCGATCGCGATCAGCGGATCCCAGTCAGGGCTTCTGCACGCTGCCGATGAGGCGGAAGATGTTCCTCTGAAAATGCGGCTTCCCCTTGCCGACAGATCCAGCGTCGATGCACTGAACAGGCTTCGAATTTCATCAGCCTCCGGGAAGCTTGTCCCACTGGGAGAACTGGGGAGCTGGGAAAAATCCGTGCGCGAGAGGAACATCTATCACAAAAATTTGATGCCCGTGGTCTATGTCACAGGGGATGTTGCCGGCCGGGAGGAAAGTCCTGTCTATCCGATCCTCAACATGAATCAGAGGATTGGCGAGATGCGCCTGCCGGAAGGATATCGTCTCGAGACGTACACATCGCATCAGCCTTCTGAATCAGACAAGCTGGGAATGAAGTGGGATGGCGAATGGCATGTCACCTATGAGGTCTTCCGTGATTTGGGATTAGCTTTTGCAGCCGTCTTGATATTGATCTACATCTTGGTGGTAGCCTGGTTTCAAAGCTTCAAGACGCCTTTGGTTATCATGGCCGCGATACCATTTTCGCTGGTTGGAATTCTTCCCGGACATTGGGCAATGGGAGCTTTTTTCACTGCTACTTCGATGATTGGATTCATCGCGGGCGCAGGAATTGTGGTGCGGAACTCCATCATTCTCGTGGATTTCATCGAACTCAGGTTGAGCATGGGCGAGTCGCTGAAGCAGGCGGTTATCGATGCCGGCGCTGTGCGCTTCCGACCAATGTTGCTGACAGCGGCGGCAGTGGTTGTAGGCTCAGCCGTGATCCTGCGCGATCCGATATTCCAGGGTTTGGCTATTTCGCTGATGGCCGGCGAAGTGGCTTCCCTGCTGCTCAGCCGCATGACCGTTCCTGTTCTGTTCTATATCATGCGGCGCAGCGAACTCAGCCCCGCGCCCGTGCCCGAAACCCCGGCGGTGCATTCATAGGCGCTAGGAGCCTGTCCGAGAATTAGGATATGCGGCACATCCTAATTCTCGGACAGGCTCCTAGCGTGAATGAAGCAGCACAACAGCAGCTGGTGTTATCATTATCTATAGGTATCGCCCATTAACACCGGGCGGGAGGAGATGATATGACTTTGGAACGATGGATTCGATTAATCGCAGGGAGCTTTATCCTGATCAGCCTCGCGCTGGCACATTGGGTTAATCCCAATTGGCTTTGGTTTACCGCTTTCGTTGGCGCCAACCTGTTTCAATCCTCGCTCACCGGCTGGTGTTTGATGGAGGATATTTTGACTAAATTTGGGGTTGCCAGAAGAGAGGTTCGGATTCCCAGTTCCGCGAGATAATGGCGGGCAAGTTTGATTCATTCTGAAATTTGATCGATAGGGTTTTTGAACCGCGGAATATCGAACAAGAAATGTTTAATTTCGAAGCGCTGGCTTCACTTCTGCGGTTTGAAATTGCTTGTTCGATATTTGAAATTCCAAATATTTTATTTGGGAGAATACATCATCGGATAAAGATTGTCCGGAGTCCGATATGATCTATTTCAATCCATTTGATTTGTAGGTATGAACGAAATCACCCTGGGGCAGGAGCCGCTCCTAAGCTATAGACATCCTCTTTCCGCCATTCGATCTGTCCATGAACGATTGTAGCAATACAATCTCCCGCTCCCTCCAGAATTTGGCCCAGCGCATGCCGAGGCTTAAAAGCATGCGGGAGCTCAAGGATTGTCATATCTGCCGCATATCCGGGATTCAGGCAGCCGAGAACTCCCTTGAATCCCAGCGCAGCGGCCCCATTCAAACTCGCAGCCCGAAAGATTTCTTCCGCCCGGATATCTTTCCGAGTTTTAAACAGGAAACGCATTTCATCCAGAACGCTCAGAGAATCGTTGCTGGCCAGGGAGTCGGTTCCCAGAGCGACATTGATGCCGGAATCGAGCAAACTGCGAACCGGATGTTTTTCATGTCCGAAAAAATGGTGGCTGCGAGGACAGTAAACGACACTGCTCTGTGAATTGGATATCCTGGCGATAGACTGCTGATCCAGATAATTGCAGTGAATCAAAATACACGAATTCCCTAAAACACCCAGGCCATTGAGGTATGTAATCGGGTGAACGCCCGGTGGTTTCCAGTCCGCCGGCATAAGATTCATGGAATCCAAAAACTCTCTGAATTCCCCCGTCCCGTTACGGAGAAACTGAAGCTCCGCCTGTGTTTCGGCCACATGCGTCGCCAGGAGTCTTTTCTGCTTTCGGGCAAGTTCTGCCGCGCCCTTATAAAGCTGCGCTGAGACTGAATAGGGAGCATGCGGGGACAGGCAATGAGCTGAAAATCTCGAGCCGGTGCCGGCCGGCTCAAGACTCAATTTGGACAGAATTTCGTCTGCGCGCTCGGGCGCAAGTGCGATTACTTCTTCAAAAAAAATCCTGCGAAGTTTTTGATTTTCCTGGGAAATGCTGACAACGCTGGATGTTATGTCTCCAACCAGAGTGACACCCGAAGCAAGCGAAAGTCGTGCTCCCTCTTGTATGGAATCGACAATCTGACCGGCAGTCCAGCTTCTACGCATGGTTATGAGTTTTGCGATCCAGTCCGTGAATGAGGAAAACTGATTCAGCCGGTTATGAGCGCTGGTCAGTTCCAGATGAGTATGTGCATTGACAAGTCCCGGCATTATTAGCGCGGAACCCCAATCCACCACCTCAACTTCTGAGGCAGGAGCGGTGCTTTCCCATGTTTCTGTGCTCGAAATATACCCCGATGAAACTTGGACCGCCGCATTTTCGATAAGAAGATCCGGATTCACCAGTGCATATTTGGCTCGATGAATGGTGGCTGTCATATTGGATTCCAGCGAACGCCCGCGCTGTAATTTTCTCACATTTTCTATTTATTCCAGACATATTTGGAACTTATGTCCCCATTTTCTAAATCTTGCAGCCAAACTTGGCACTCATATTCGCAATTACAAATACGAGTGCCAAGCAAAATTCTAAGAACAATCGTGTTCAATCCGTGTACAATTAACTATTTCGGGCTTGGAGCTTCATGAAGGCTCCAGTATATTGAGGACTGCAGGTAGAGCTCTTTAAAGTCTTATTGATGCGGGGGCGCATATGGCAATTTTACTGCGGGAAACTGATGTAGAAAAGCTGGTCAATATGGATATGGCAATTGAGTCGATCGAGCAGGCATTCAGGCTGCAGGGAGAGCAGAAGGCGGATACTGCGCCCAGACGCCGTTGCCGGTTGGATCATGGGATGTTGCACGTGATGAACGCGTCCCTGCCCACGCTCGGCTTTGCAGGGCTGAAGAGCTATACAAGCGTAGGAGGGGTTACCCGCTTCGCGGTTCTGTTATACAAAGGAGATGGAGAGCTGGCCGCTGTCATTGAAGCGGACAAGCTGGGGCAAATGCGCACGGGCGCGGCGACAGGCGTGGCCACCAAGTATATGGCTCGTAGGGAATCTTCGCGCCTTGGAATTTATGGCGCCGGCTTGCAGGCGCGTTCCCAGGTAATCGCCATTTGTGCTGTTCGTCCCATAAAAAAAATCGTTGCCTACTCGAAGAATCCGCAAAATCTTGACAGATTCTGTAAGGAAATGACCGAAATATCAGGAATCGAGGTGCACCCGGCTTCAAGTTCGGAAGAAGCTGCTAGGGACATGGACATTGTTGTGACTGCTACAACTTCCAAAGAGCCTGTTTTCAAGGGAGAATGGATTTCGAAGGGAACCCACATCAATGCCATTGGCTCCAATTTCATTGCCAGACAGGAAATCGATGTTGAAACCATTCGCAAGAGTGCCTGTGTCGTGGTGGATTCCTGTGAGCAGGCAATGCTTGAATCCGGAGATCTTGCGCGCGCAGCGGAATCGGAAGCTTTTTACTGGGAGGATGCCAGGGAGTTGGGACTTGTAGTCGTTGGGGAGTTTCCCGGACGCGAGGACTCAAGCGAAATTACTTTGTTCGAATCACAAGGCATTGCCCTGGAAGATGTCGCGCTCGCTGCTAAAATTTATGAAAAGGCTGTAAAGACCGGCGCGGGAGAGAAATTGCCATTTTAGGAGTGCCCGACTCTTCAGAGGCTTTTGACAGATTCTTATGATTCAGTTGCAGCGCATACTGCATGTTAATTCTCCCGAATCGTTCAGCTCCGCTTTTTGTCCTCTCAGGGTCGAGAAAGGATTGCCGCTATGAGAGAATTGGAGTTTGAAGCTGTGAATTCAGCGCCTGTCGAAGAAATTGTGGAGCTTTACAAATCAGCCGGCTGGTGGCAGGAGAGCCCGGAGGCTCGCAGCATTATTCCGGCAATGATTCGAGGCAGCTATTGCTTTATGGTTGCCAGGGCTCTGGATGGCCGGATTATCGGAATGGCACGAGTAATTTCCGATGGATTTAGCGATGCGTACATTCAAGACGTGGCTGTGCTCGAAAATTATCGAAGACAGGGCGTCGGCCGTGAACTTGTCCGCCGACTCGCTCAGCTTTGCGTCTCCAGAAAGATTGGGTGGATTGGTTTGGTTGCTGAGCCTGGTACCCAAAGTTTATATGAGGAACTTGGATTCGGCCCTCTGGCGGGCTTCCAACCGATGCTTTATGGAAAGCGCTAATGGATGAGCTTTCCTTGCTAGGCTTTCAGTTTGAGCCCCTAAAGCTGGAGCAGCATCGGGCTCTTGATGAATTCCTGAAGAAACACCCGCAGCCGCTCACCGGCTATACTTTTGCAACACTAGCTGCATGGCAAGGCTTGTTTCAATATGCATGGGTTTTCGCCGAACCCGAAATTTTGCTAGTCTCGTGCATACTGGAACCGGATCAGCGCCGCCATTTGATGCAGCCCATGGAAAAACTCACCCCCTCACTTTCACAAAAGCTGCTCGAGGGCGCCGCCGCATTGCCGTATCCGCTGAAGATCATCGGCGTTTCCGATTACTTTCTGGGACAAAATCCTGATTTTGTGAAATCTTTCGCAACCCGGGAGGATCGAGCGGTTTCCAACTATCTGTATAGTGCAAATCTACTTTCTCAGCTGCCAGGTCGCAAATACGCTAAAAAACGCAACTTGCTGGCACAAGCCTCCGGTTTGTACCGCTGGTCGGTCGAGAAGCTCACGGGCGCCACTACTGATTCATGCCTTGAAGTTTTAAACTCGATCCAGCAGGAGGAGCATCCTCAGGTTGAGGGAATGCTGGAGAGAGAACTGGCAGCCTTGGACTGCACACTTCGCCACTTTGACGAATTTCGCCAGCAGGGATTATTTATAGCCGTGAATGGTCGTCCGGTTGCTTTTTCTATTTTTGAAACGATCAATCCGACAACCATTGCTGTTCATTTCGAACGGGCATTGCGGAGCTACAAAGGCCTTTACCAAGTCGTTAACTGGGAAACGGCAAAAATAGTCGAAGCTCAGGGGTTTCAATTTATAAATCGCGAAGAAGATCTGGGTGATCCTGGGTTGCGAGACGCTAAATTGTCCTATCATCCAATTCAGATTATCCCCGCCTATGAATTGGATTATCTAAAGATTTAACAGCGCCTTAGAGCAGGCCACGTCGAAAATCCGACAGCAGAAAATAATAAAGAACTTAGGGCATGCGCAAGAATTACTTGGCATTTTGCTGCCGGCCCCCAGTCCCGTTGGCTAGGCGCGAGCGACGAGCCAGCCGGGCTGCATGTAAGGAGCGAGCAACAAAACCAGCGGGCCTGCGGGCCGCAGCGGCGGGCGGGCATCTGCTGCGTTGCCGCTCCTCGACGATGGCGTCGCATCGCCTTGCATCTGCCCGCCCGGCGCTCGCGCCAAAATGCCAAGTAATTCTTGCGCATGCCCTAAGGATATCCCCCTCAACCAGCCGATCAGACTTGATTGAATCTGGCAGTTTACATGCCGGCGGTTTTGATCTATAGTTTCACTTTTTTAATAAGAGGTTATGCCTATGAATAAAAAGGATCTCAAGAGGTTCAAAACCGCCCTTGAGCAAAAGCGTGATGCCATCACCAATGCGACAGGCAAAAAGCCACATTGGGAGAACATGGAAGACACGCGGCATGGCGATTTCGTGGATCAGGCCAGCGATGATAACGAAATCCACGTAAACCTTAGGCTGCTCCAGATTGATGCAAAACTGCTTCGCGCCATAGAAGCCGCTATCGAGAGAATCGACAATGACAACTACGGCATATGTTCTATCTGTGAAGAAGAGATCAGTCTCGCGCGCCTTAAGGCTGTGCCCTGGACGTCTGTCTGCATTGCATGTAAAGAGAAGAAAACGGCTTAGCCGGGCATAACTGTCAATAGGATGAAAAAAGGCGTTCCTGCGGAACGCCTTTTTTATTTTTCGGCCTCTATTTCTCCTTAAATCGGCCTGTTATGCTATTGTCTGATTATTGTGGAGGCAGTTTAGCGGTTTAACAATGGAGAGTGAACCAATGGCCAGAATTTATACCAGGACAGGCGATGACGGAACGACGGGAAGGATCGGCGGAAGCCGGGTTTCCAAAGACACTCCTTACATCGAGGCCTGCGGTTCGCTGGATGAATTGAATGCGCTGATAGGGTTCGTCCGTAGCTATTCATTGCCCGACCGAATCGACACGATCCTCCAAGTTGTTCAGGACAAACTGTTTACAATTGGCGCCGAGATCGCCACACCGGAAGGGAAGGATCGCGCCAGCCAGGGCTTGGGCGATGAAGACATCCGTGCCCTAGAGCAGGAAATAGATTCATTTGAGCAAAACTTGCAGCCGCTTAAGAAGTTTATACTGCCCGGTGGTTCCATTCAGGCTTCCGCGCTGCATTTGGTTCGGGCGGTCGCCCGGCGTGCAGAACGCCATTGTGTTGGACTATCCAGAATTGAAAAGGTCGATCCCTGCGTTCTTCGATATCTGAACCGGATTTCAGACCTTTGTTTCGTCATGGCTCGCTATGCCAACCTGCTGCAATCGATTCCTGAATCGCACCCCACCTTTGGAAGGAACCGGGCAGGTTCCTAGAGACTCATCCGGAAACCCGCTTTTTCTCAGCTTGAAGCGCTTGCTCTCCAGGACCGAGGATAGAACCCAGGTTTTAGAGTAGGGGAATTAAATGATTTTGATATGTGCATCAGAATAACTTATTATTATCATCTAAATAGTTAATAATACTGATTAAACGTCTGTTTTGCTGTGCTTGGGTGCCCTGAGGCTGCGGAGGATTTATGCAAATCGCAACTCTGAAGGTTTTTTGTGATCTGGTCGAAAGCCGGAGCTTTTCGCGGGCTGCGGTCCGGAATTTAATTACTCAGTCGGCAGTCAGCCAGCAGGTTAAGAATCTGGAATCCAGGTTTGAAACACAGTTGCTGAGCCGGGATGGCAAATCGGTGACTCCCACCGCGGCGGGCCGGGTTTTTTACGAGCGTTCCCGCACGATTCTTGACAGCTTTGATCATATGCAGTTGGAAATGAAAGCGATCGGCCAGGATATGGCGGGAAGCGTTCGTGTCGGGACAATCTACAGTGTAGGTTTGTACGAAATGTCGGTTGTGATTAAAACCTTTCTCAAGATCTACCCGAAAGTAAACCTTCATGTGGAATACAGCCCGGGCGCCCAAGTTTATGAGGATTGTCTCAGCGGGGCTATTGACCTTGGCGTTGTGACCTATCCGGAGCCGCGCAAAGGCTTGCGAATTATTGCGCTCCCGTCAGACAAAATGGTTTTGATCTGCGCGCCTGATCATCCTCTTGCACGCCGGCATCATGTAAACATCAAAAAACTTGATGAAGAAAACTTCATTGCCTTTGAAAAGGGGATGGCCAGCCAACGGGCTTTGGATCGAATATTCCAGGAGCATGATATTCGAGTTCGTGTCGTCATGGAATTCAACAATATTGAAACGATCAAACGCAGCGTGGAAATTGGCGCCGGGATATCGATAGTGCCGCTTCCAAGTGTGCAAAAAGAGATTCAAAGCGGCGCCTTGGTTCAGGTGGGATTTGCCGACAAGAGCTTTTATCGGTCGCTTGGCATTGTGGTAAGGAGCAAGCAGGTATTGAGCCCGGCAGCTAACAAATTCATCGAGCTCATGCAGAATTCACAAAAGGTTTGAGCGTCTGAAAAGCTCGAAAAGCTTTCTTGAAGTTGCCATGCATGACAGAGCCAGCAGGGCGCCTGCCAATAAGTCCACAAGGTAGTGATACCTCAGGTAAACGGTCGCGATTATCAACAGAATTCCGACAACAAGAATGTAAGGGCGAACCTTGAGCTTGTAGTTCCAAGATAGGGTAATCGCCATCAAAGTCATCATGGTGTGGCCGCTGGGAAAAACATCCCGCTGGGCACTTGCGATGGCGATGCTGTTCGACATGCCGGGATGAATCGATTCAAAGAAGTTGACAAACCAGCGCAAAGCCGGCGTAAAGAAGAGGCCCGGCATTTCAATATTGATTTTGGAAAAGTCATGAAGTGTGAACCGTGGCCCGACTGCAGGGAAAAAAAGATAGGCAAGGTAGGAAAGAAAAAAGCCGTAGACGATCGTAAATCGGAAATATCTGAATTCGGATAGGTCTTTTTTTAGATACAGCTCAAGTCCAACGGCAATAAAAAAGACATAGAAAAGCGAATAGGAGATCTGCAGAACCTCAGTCAGAAATGGATTCGATAACCGGGCCAGCCACTCTGTCGGATTTGTGCGAAACAACCAATGGTCTATCGCGATAAGCAGCCAATCATAATCCTTCCCTCGGTGGAGTGGCGCAATAATGAAGTAGAACTGTTTATAGGTAAATACAACCAGCGGGAATGCGGCCCAATCATGAATCCAGCGCAGCGTCCTGGAACCGGTCCAATTGGAATAATATGCAAGCATGCAGACCAGAATCACGGCGACCAGATCGGCTGCAATAATGAGCCCCCACAGGGGGATTCTGGAGTACAGAAGGACGCTGAAGGCTGCAGGTATGCCCCAGAATGCAATCATAAGCCTGTCGGTCGAATGAAGATTGTCCGTCCATTTGTGAATGAAGGAAGACGAAGTGGCTGGCTGCAATTTCAATCCATATGAATTTTGTTAATCCAGGGCTGCGATTTTATTTACGCAAAAAGCGGCAATATATTACTTTAAAGCGGCTCAATCGTCGAGGGACCCGATGAATAGATTCTCGAAAGAGGTGTTGCGGTTGTTTCTGGTTCGTCATGGCGAAACCGCGGATAACCTGCAAATGCGCTATCTTGGCGTGCGCGACGAACCGCTGACAGACAACGGGGCGAAGCAAGCCCGGCAGGTTGCAGCAGTGCTTTCCGAGCTTCCAATCGGTGTTATCATTACAAGTCCATTACGCCGCGCAGCGGATACAGCAGTGCAAATTCAGAGAGCCTGTGGAGTCGAGCTTCGTGCGGATGCGCGCCTGGCGGAGGGCTCTTTCGGAAAATGGGACGGGTTGACCCGCAGCGAAGTATTACAACTCGGGAGCCAGGATGCCGAACGGCTTGCAAAATGGGAATCAGACCCTTCCTATGCGCCGCCCGGTGGAGAATCCTTTGAGAGCGTGCGGGATCGCATGATAAAACTGGCGGAGCAGCTGAAGGATGATTTTGAAGGAGCCTCCGTTGTGCTGGTCAGCCATGTCGGGCCAATAAAAGCTTTGATAGCCTCCGCTTTGAATATACCTCTTCAGGCATCGAGCCGGTTCTTTCTCGATCCGGGAACCATCAGTGTGGTGGACTGGGGGAATCCTCCATTTTTGCGGCTCTTCAATTCCCACGCGCATCAGGGCTGGGCTTCCGCCCGCTGGATGAAACTTTAAGTTTCGAATCCTTGCGATCCTTCGTCTGACCGTTTGAAATCGTTCTCGATTCGGAGTGAAAACAAAAGCGGAAGTTGATATCCATATGCAGGACAGTTAACTACGCCGACTTCTTCGATCTATATCTTTTGATAAATTTCGGAGCCGTGATCGATAAAATCGCGACTTTTCTGGTCCATCCCCTCCCTTAAATTTTTTTCTTGGGCAACTGCTTCGCCGGTGGCCAAATCCCGCACATCCTGGGTGATTTTCATGGAACAGAAATGAGGGCCGCACATGCTGCAGAAGTGAGCAACTCTTGCGACTTCCTGCGGCAATGTTTCCCCATGAAATTCACGAGCCGTCTCGGGATCAAACGACAGGTTGAATTGATCCTCCCATCGGAACTCGAAGCGGGCTTTTGAAATGGCATCATCAATTGCCCTTGCAGCCTTGTGGCCTTTTGCAATATCGGCGGCATGGGCCGCGATTTTGTAAGCGATCACCCCGTCTTTTACATCTTTCTTATTGGGCAAGCCCAGGTGCTCTTTGGGTGTGACATAACACAGCATGGCAGTCCCGAGCCAGCCGATGAACGCGGCTCCAATCGCGCTGGTAATATGATCGTAACCCGGTGCGGCATCAGTAACGAGAGGTCCCAGGGTATAAAAAGGCGCTTCATGACAGAGTTCGAGTTCCCGATCCATGTTTTCCTTTATTTTATCCAAAGGAACATGGCCCGGCCCCTCGATCATCACCTGACAATCATGAGCCCAGGCCTTCAGGGTCAGCTCGCCCAGGGTTTCCAATTCGGCGAACTGCGCTTTGTCATTGGCATCCGCCAGACATCCCGGCCGAAGTCCGTCCCCAAGGGAGAAAGCCACATCATAAGCCTTCATTATTTCGCAAATTTCTTCGAACCTGGTGTAGAGAAAGTTTTCCAGGTGATGTGCCAGGCACCATTTTGCAAGAATTGCACCACCCCGACTGACGATTCCCGTCACGCGTTCTGCCGTCAGCGGTATATATCGCAGGAGAACGCCGGAATGAATTGTGAAATAGTCCACTCCCTGCTCCGCCTGCTCAATCAGCGTGTCCCTGAAGATCTCCCATGAAAGCTCCTCGGCTTTGCCCTCCACTTTTTCCAGCGCCTGGTAAATTGGAACGGTACCGATCGGAACCGGCGAATTGCGAATAATCCACTCGCGCGTCTCATGAATATTCTTGCCGGTCGAGAGATCCATGACCGTGTCTGCGCCCCAGCGGATCGCCCAGGCCATTTTTTCGACTTCTTCTTCGATCGAAGAAGTCACAAGAGAGTTGCCGATATTTGCGTTGATTTTGACCAGGAAATTTCGTCCTATGGCGGCCGGCTCGATTTCCGGGTGATTGATATTGGCCGGGATGATGGCTCGGCCGCTTGCAATTTCTTCTCGGACAAATTCCGAGTTGAGATTTTCGCGAAGGGCAACAAATTCCATTTCGGGAGTGATAATGCCCTTTTTGGCATAGTGCATCTGAGTAACGTTGCCGCGGCCGCGCAAAACCTTTCGGCGTGCGGGAAGCAACGTGTCCGGATCGCTGTGGCCGGGGATAGGCCGGTATTTTGGATCAACTACATCGTATTCCCCT
>JAHFUH010000576.1 GCA_023265215.1 Acidobacteriota bacterium | reverse complement strand
AGCGTTTCGGCGCTTGAAAGGGCTTTTTCGGACCGCGTCTGTGCGTTGGTGATTGAGCCGATTCAAGGTGAAGGCGGGGTTGTTCCTTTGCCGGCACAGTTCATTCAGGCAGGGCGCGATCTCTGCGATCGCTTTAATGCTCTCCTGGTTGTTGATGAGATCCAATGCGGAATGGGCCGGACGGGGAAGTATTTTGCTTTCGAACATTATGGAGTCCAGCCGGATGTCGTGACATTGGCAAAATCGCTCGCGGCAGGATATCCGCTCGGGGCGGTGCTGGGCAACGAGCGTGTGGCAAAAAGCCTGGGACCGGGGGATCATGGGACGACTTTTGGAGGCGGGCCGCTGGCGTGCAGACTTGCATTGGAAGTGCTGAGCATTATCGAAGATGAAGGTTTGTTGGCCAAAGTTGCGAGCTCCGGCGCCTACCTGGTCGACGGGCTCAGAAGATTGGCCTTGCGCCATCCTCTGATGGGCGAAGTCAGGGGAATGGGATTGATGATTGGAGTCCAGATAGGGAGCGCCGCAAAAGAAGTGGTAAACCGGCTTTTAAGCAGGGGATTCATTACAAACGCCGCACACGAAACTGTTTTGCGACTTCTTCCGCCTTTTATTATCTCCAATGATGATATCGATGAATTTCTTACTGCGCTCGATGAAGTGATGATTGAGGTGAAAAATGCCTGAATCAGCCCAACAGCTGCATATCGATCCGCTTCCCGATTTCCAGCCGGAGATCCGGAAGGCCCGGCTGGCGGATGTCGGCGATATGTACCGCATAATCAATCACTATGCCGAAAAACAGCTGATGCTCCCCAAAACGCAGCTGCAGCTTTATGAATATTTGCGCGACTACAGCATTGCCGTTGATCCCTCTGCGCCCAGTCGGACGCTTGGGTGCGGCGCTTTGCATTTTTATTGGGAAAATCTTGCGGAGATACGGGGTCTCGCCATTGCGCCGGAGATGGCCAAGAAAGGTGTGGGGACAGCTCTGGTAAAAAGACTGCTGATCGAGGCCAAAGATATGGGAATTGAGCAGGTATTCGTGTTTACTTACGAACCGAAGTTCTTCGGCCGTTTTGGTTTTGTCCAGGTGGAACACAGTACGATGCCGCTCAAGGTTTACAACGAGTGCTTCAATTGTCCTAAATTTAACAGTTGCGATGAAATCTCAATGGTCCTGCACATATGACTCAAACGCGCACCTCTCGATCAAAATCAAGAAAGAGCTCCAGATGGCACGTGGTGGAAGGCGGCGTCACGGCACCTCAGGGTTATCTGGCTTCCGGAGTGTCTGCCGGAATCAAGAAAAAAGGGCTCGACCTGGCTGTGTTGTTTTCATCCCAGCCGGCTTCAGCCGCCGGAGTGTTTACGCTCAATCGCGTCCAGGCGGCGCCTGTTCTTCTCAGTAAAGAAAATCTGAACGCTTCTCGCGGTCGATCCCGGGCTATTCTGATCAATTCGGGATGCGCCAATGCCTGCACCGGCGATCGGGGCATGCAGGATTCTGTTTTGAGCACGCAGTGCCTGGCGTCCCATTTGGAGGTGGATCCCTGCCAGATTCTTGTGGCAAGCACCGGAGTCATCGGTAGCTTTCTTCCTGTGCCCAAAGTACTGAAAGGCATTTCTTCGGCAGTTTCCGCCCTGAACTCCCAGGGTGGAACTGCGGCAGCCCAGGCTATCATGACGACGGATACAAAGGAGAAATGCTTCGCAATTGAAGGGCGCATTGCAGGCAAAACAGTCCGGATAGGCGGGATGGCAAAAGGATCGGGAATGATACATCCGCAGATGGCGACAATGATTGCCGCCCTGAGCACAGATGTGAAAATTTCGCCCCGCGAATTGGGCAAGCTTCTCCGAAGGGTATCCGATCGCACGTTTAATTGCCTGACTGTGGATGGCGATACTTCCACGAACGATACCGTTTTTGTAATGGCCAATGGAGTATCCGCTGCCGCCGTTGTGGACAGCAGTTCCAGCGCTTTCTTTGAGGATGGGCTGGAGCTGGTTTGCGAACAATTGTCCAAAAAAATTGCGGAAGATGGAGAGGGCGCTACAAAGCTCGTGGAAGTGCTGGTGCGTGGAGCGCTCGATTTCGAGACTGCCCGTAAGGTGGCAAAAACAATTGCCAACTCCAGCCTGGTCAAGACTGCTATTTACGGCGAAGAACTGAACTGGGGAAGAATCCTTTGCGCGGCAGGGTATAGCGGCATTCCGTTTGACCCGGAGAAGATCGCTCTAAGCCTGAATGGTATTCCAATCTTTCGGAATGGATCCCCTGTTGGATCAACCCGGGCGCGCGCTGAAAAGGCGATGAAGGCGCATGACATTCGAATTGAGGTGGATCTTGCATGCGGCCGCTCGTCTGCTCGGGTCTGGACCTGCGATTTAAGCCACGACTACGTCAATATCAACGCCAGCTATATCTCGTAATTACGAATTACTGTCCGGCAAAGCGTCCCTGACCGCCTGTGGATGATTGGGCAACAATGGGACATGGCTCGCCGTTGGAGAGTTGGCTCATAGGTGGCAAAACAATAAAATCTGCATGAAGGGGTCTTATTATTTCTTGTTGTGAAGGTCGATTATTTTGCTGCCCATTTTTCCGCTTCCATCGTCATAGATGACGACCCTGAGAATCTGATAATTTGGCTTTAGCGAGATTGTTTTTGAAAACGGGATCGGCGCATTCACTTCGCCTGGCTGCCCCTCGATCGTCCACCAATCGGAACCAAAGATCTTATATTTCTTATCCGCGTAGAAAATTGTTACGAACAATTTCAATTGATGCGGATTTCTAATCTTTGCTGATTCAATCTCTGGCACATCAATCTGCAAATCAATCTTAAGCTGCCGTTGACCGTTGGATTCCATTTGTTCTGCCGTTGAGAATCCAAAGGATATTTGATCCAAATCTCCTTTGTCACTCCCGGCGATAGCGATGCTTCGTTGGACCATTTTTTGATCGATTGCTTCCGATGAATGGCTTGGTTTAATCGTTGCACTTTGGGGTGGATTAAAAGGCGGCGAAATACCGGCATAATATCCTTTGCGCGCTTTTATCTGACAATTCGGACAACGATCTTTATTGGTTAGTCGTACCGCCAATTCATGGAAGCTTCCAGTGCTCCCAAGATTCGATGGATTGAACCCAAGGGTATATTGCGTGCGAATTCGGGATATAGCCTGCTCCAACGCATCTTTTAGCGACATCGATCCTTGAACTTCCATCACCTCTCCGCCTGTCTCTTCCGCGAATGATCTTATTATTGGATTTGATTCCAAACAGATTGGGCCTTCAGTCTGTTCGCTAAGAGTCACGATATTGTATAGAGTTGCGGCGGCTTCCAATAATTCAGTTCGGCTCCTGTCAGCATCAATGTCACCATTATAGTGACAGTTGTCGGATATCAGTATAATTGAATGTCGCCGGTTTGGGGCGTTCTTTTTCAGATAAAGCGCAGCATCGTAAAGAGTGCCATAAACATCCGTACCAAATGGAAATACTCTGAGATCGCCAATCATTTTTGCTATATGCAATCGATCCTCTGAGAGATTGCTAATTCTCTTGTAGGACCGCGCGAAAGCATATAATGCAATCCGATCATCTGCCTTCAGGCGCCGCAGGGCGGATAACGCTGCAATCTGAAGTTCGATAAAGTGTTTTTGTATGCTGCCGCTGATGTCGATAAGTATGGCTACGTCAATGGGAAGCTGGTCTTGTGAAAAATAGCTTATCTGCTGTGCAATCTTATTGTCATAGATAACGAAATCTTCAGCCCGCAATTCTGGTACGTGTTCTCCCGCCACTGTAACATCCGTCGTGACCAGAGCGACATTTGCCCTGATCTTAAAACC
>JAHFUH010000111.1 GCA_023265215.1 Acidobacteriota bacterium | reverse complement strand
GGAATCCTCTTTGTGGAACGGCGATCCTTTGGATCTGGCTTTGAATGGAGGAGAGGATTATGAGCTTCTGTTCGCAGTCCCCCAGGCAAAAGTGCATCTGCTCGAAAAAAATTACCCGGCCCAATTCCCACAACTAACCAATATTGGCCGGCTGACCCCCGGTCCAGCAGTATGGTTGCACGATGCGGGGAATCACCGTCGTCGCCTGTCCGAACGCGGCTTTGATCATTTTCGAGGCTCGTAGGTGGAGTTGCCCCAGAACCTTTCAAAGACACAAAGCCCTTAAGAAATCCAGAAGCGGACTTGATTCACGAACGCAGCGGCAGGTATGATGAACATAGTTGTAACAGGATTGTCGAGGCGATACCCCTTTCCCCCCACGGTAGTTCAATCCTCCAAAATCGCCATCCAGGGTGACGTTTGAGGCGAGCATTTGTCGCTGAAATTTTTGGATCCATGAAGGGGAAAGCAGCAAAATTTCTTCGGCGGCTGTTTCTGTTGGATGATACGCCGGAGCGGATCGCCCTTGCGTTTGCTCTGGGAGTGTTCCTGGCCTTCAGTCCGCTTCTCGGTTTGCATACCTTCCTGGGCCTCATTCTGTCGCTCATGTTTGGCCTGAATCGTTTTGCCCTTCTCCTTGGGGTTTTTGTCAACAATCCATGGACGCTCATCCCCATCTATGCTGCGGGAACCTATCTTGGCAGCCTAATTGTTGGATTTCCGCGCATCGCCAATATGCAAGGCTTTCAGTGGAGCATTCTTTTCCGCAGCGAATTCTGGGCGCATCTCGCAACCCAGTGGAGCTTCCTCAAGCCGCTGTTGCTCGGTTCCTCCATTCTATCATTCATCGCCGCCGGTCTTTCTTATATGGTGGCTCTTCGCGTTATTAGGAAGTACAGAGCTCAGCACACACTGAGCTGATTCAGTTCTCAAACCGTTCACCAAAAACATTGAAGGTAACTATAATGGAGTCGTACGCTTATTGCGTGTTATGCTCCCGATGAGGTGCCTATGAACGAGAATGCAGATAAAGACACCCTGCACCCGCCGGCGGTTCGTGAGCTGGAAGTTCTTCTGGGATATGTATTCAAAAATCCGAAACTGCTTTTTCAGGCTTTGACGCACCGGTCATTTGTGAATGAACATGAAGGGGAGGATCTGCGAAACAACGAATCGCTGGAATTTCTGGGCGATGCAGTTCTCGGGTTTCTGATAAGTTCTCGGATTTTTCAGCAGTATCCGGACCTCACCGAGGGAGATCTCAGCAAAATCAAAGCGTACCTGGTCAGCGCGGCAAACCTTGTAAAGCTGGCGGAGAAGATTCATCTGGGCGATTTTGTATGTCTAAGCAGGGGCGAAGAGAAGACCGGTGGCCGCTCCAAACGGGCGATTGTGGTCGATGCCTATGAGGCGATCATTGGTGCTATCTACCTGGATGGTGGAGTTGAAGCGGTTTCGGAGTTCATGGGACGCCAGGTGGATGAATTTCTCGATGGACTGGATTTAAAACAGCTGACTTATGGGGATTTTAAATCCGCCCTGCAGGAATATCTGCATGATCTTGGGCTGCCGGAGCCCGTTTATTGCGTTGTTGACGAACTGGGCCCGGATCACAGGAAAACTTTCGTGGTTCAAGTTCTCGTCGAAGGAGAAATTATTGCCGGATCCTCGGGCCGGACAAAGAAGGAAGCTCAGCAGTCCGCAGCCCGGCTAGCGCTGGAGAACCTAAAGAGTAGTCGCCAGTTGTCCGTCGAATAGGGGACGCTACCTTATTTTATCCGACTGAATTTATCGTCAAATCCCACCAAGCCTGCAGAAGGAATTAACACCTTCCTGTCCGGATCGCTGAACGCGTGTCCAATTGTGCGGGACTGGACGTTATGCTTGAGCGCGATGGCGTGCGCGGAATCCGCATCCTCAGGAGACAACACAATACAAAAGCCAATGCCCATGTTGTACGTGAAGTACATTTCTTCGTCGGTGATGCCGCCGTGGCGCTGTATTAATTCAAAAATCGCAGGAGTCTTGGGGAGTTTATCCAGCACAAATCCCATTGGAGCGGCGGCGCGGCTGAGATTAAGAAAACCGGTGCTGGTTATGTGCGCCAACGCCTTTATCCGCAGCCCGGAATTGATCATCTCCAGGACCTCGCGGACATAGATGCAGGTCGGCTCCAGAAGCTCCTCCCCGATGCTGCGTCCCAGTTCTTCCACATAGTGATCGGGCGTCCAGCCCATATGCTCAAAAAAAACGCGTCGCGCCATGGTCATTCCATTGCTGTGAATTCCGCTCGACGCCAGTCCCACGATTACGTCCCCATCCAGAATTGCGGCGCCTGTGAGAACGCGGTCAAGCGGCACCTTGCCGACGCAGGTAGCTACGAGATCGAACGCATAGCCCTCGCGTTTGCCCCGGAGCATCTCCTTGATCTGTGCGATTTCGCCACCCGGGATTGTGACCCGCGCGATTTCCGCTCCCCGGTACAAACCCCGTGCAAGGCTCTCGAGCATGTCGGGATGCGGCGCCTGCACGGCGATGTAATCCAGGAGAGCTAGCGGTTCGGCGCCCACGCAGAGGACGTCGTTGACATTCATGGCAACGACGTCGATGCCGACGGTGTCGTATTTTTCGAGCATTTCCGCAACCAGTATTTTGGTGCCGACGCCGTCTGTGGAAAGCGCAATGCCCAGCCCGTTGCCCACATCGATGACATTGGCAAAGTATCCAAGCGGCAGCTTCACTTCGGCCGGACGCAGCTCAAAGCTTTTTTCCACCCATCTGCTAAGAAGCTGCATAGCTTGATCTTTTTGTCCGGAATCAACTCCGGCGGATTGATAGCTCAACGATTTCTTGTCATCGCTCATTCCAGTTCACCTCTTGAGAACGATCAATATAGCATGAAGCGAGCGGGCCTGCAGTCTTCAGTTTGAAGTACTTATAAAAATTTAAAACGCCACGGATTCCCTAGATTTCCCTAAATTTTATAAATTTACATTAGCGGAATCTGTGATAACAAACGTTTCATTTCTTGTATCGAGAGCCGAGGCCACCCTGGGAGCGCCGGCGTCCCGCCGGCACACATGTGCCCAAACCGGGAATTTCCGAATTAATTAAAGAGCTGCGGCGACTTGTGTGGTTTTTGGCGAGCAAATGCGATAATCGTGAATGTGTGCCGGCGAGACGCCGGCGCTCCCAGGACGGCCTGCATATTTGGCACTGATTTGGTTGCGGCCAACGGCTGTGCTGGAGGATCCGTGGCGTTTTTGTTTTTCAGAATAAACCGGCTCCTAGCGACTGCGAGCTGCCTTCTCCAGTTCGGCCAACATCCGGTGAGCTTCCGCATTTGCCGGATCCCAATGCAGAGCTTCCTGCAGCTGTATCTCAGCTTTCCTGGGAAGCATCACCTTTATGTAAAGCTTTGCCAGTGCGAGGTGAGTTTCGGTAGACATGCTTTCGAGTTCGATTGCTTTCAAAAAATGCTGCTCTGCGCTTTTCAGCAGTGCAGGCATTTCTGATTCGGCGAGGCCGAGGTAGTAATTGTAGCTTGCTTTCTTTGGGCGGAACCAAACGCAGCTTTTCAACTGCTCCACAGCCCTTTCAAAATCTCCACTGGATAGAGAAAGGCGTCCTTCCTTGAAAAGCGCCTCCACTTGCGCCTCTTCTTCGGACTTAGAAGCAGCCTTGGCTTTTAAAGCCGCCTCCACTTTGCTTTCTTTTGTGAGGCGAGTCTCATCATAACTGGCTCGTAACGCCGCATCTCTCAAGGTTGAATAGGCGTTATTTATACATGCAAAAACCCGTTCTGTTTTGGCGCGATCTTCAGCCGAAAAATCGCCCGACTGGAACCGATCGGGATGGAAGCGCTTGGCCAGCTCATGATAAGCGGACTGGATCTCGTCCTGGCTCGCGTCTGTTTTTGCGGAAAGTATTTCGTATGCGCTGGCCGTTTCAAAGCGCAGCAACATGTCTTCCACTTCCATAATGAGGGAATTCGATGCATGTGCAAGTGCGTTCTTGTTTTCGAGCCTGGCAAGACCGAGAAGGATCAGACTCATCAGCAGCTTTTCAGGCGGCATTTCTCCCGCAGGGATCAGGGAAAGCAGATCCACCGCGTTCATTCTTTCGTGCAGCATTGAGCAGACGAACATTTCTTCTTTGCACAAAACGGAAAACAATTCCTTTCGGCTGAAATATTCGCCGGCAGCGACGGCTTCTTCGACTGAAAAGATCGTTGTGCGGTGATTTTTGACTGCCCGTCTTGCCGAAATACAGAGCAATTCGGGCAATGCAAGGTTCAGATTCAGCTGATAGGGGATAAGATTTTGGCCAGGGTAAAGATGCATACTGCAGTTATCCCACTCCAACATGGAAGCCGTGATGGCCACTGCCTGTTCCTGCCGTCCTTGAATCAGTTGTGAGTTTGAATGGCAGGACTCAAAAATGGCTTGCTCGCTTGTCTTGCCTGCCTTCATCAGAGAGGCAATATCCTTCAAGCTGTCTTTGGGTAAAAGATCTGTCGCGACCATAATTCGGGCGAGATGCTCCTGAGGCAGGTTGCTTTCGGCGTAAACCAGCGAACCTTCCTTCAGGACCAGCTGCTTTTTAACTTTCCCCAGCTCGCACCGGAAGACTCCGCTGCCGCGGGAGGAATGCAGCTCCAGCAACGCTTGCACCAGGACTGATTTATTCACCATACCCTTATCAATTCGGACAGACGGCGTCCGGTCTTGAAAACTTAATTTTCAAGACCGGACACCAGTTCTGTCATTGGCGCGACAGGAACCAGTATCCGAGCAGGGCCAGCGTGTCGTAGGCGCCGTGAGCCACAATGGGCGCAATCAGGCTTCCACTGATAATATAGATTAAACCGAAAAGAAATCCGTAAATCGACGCAATGGCCATTCCCTGTACTCCCTGGACATAATGGCCCGCGCCAAAAACGAGGCTCCACAACACCAGTCCCACTCCCGCGCCGCCAAGATGCTGGTGAAACCTGGTGATAATAAATGCGCGCTGCAATTCCTCCTTTATGCCTCCGGCAATCAGAGCCGAAAAAATAAAGAGGCCGAGCTGTTGAGGAGTGTGGATCATGTTGGTAAGCGGATTGGTTTCCATATAGTATCTGGGGAAATAGGCCCGGAACACAGAACTCACAATTGCACCGATCAAAAAAAGAAAGGGGACAAGAAGAACTCCAGCTATGACATTCGGGCGCCACCTGTTCCAGCGCAATCCGAGATCCTGGAAGCGTTCACCGTGCAATTTCAGCAGCATTATGAGCAGCAGGAAAGAAATTCCGGATTCAAGCAAAAGAAAAAGCGAAGTGGAAACCGCGTTGTTCATCAGGGCCCGTTGGCCTTCAATTGCATAAACAGGGAGGGCCGCTAAAATACCTGAAACCAGCCCCGAGAATAGCAGTATTTCAATAGTAGCCTGGAATTTATTTGCCCAGGCTCTTCGGGCTGAATTGGGAGGCCATGGCTGATATTCCATCGGTAGACCGTAACAGCTGCTTGCATTTGAGTCAAGGCAGACACGACGGACATTTATTTTATTATCAAAGACTTGGAGGCGGCGTGCCGTTTCCCGGCCTTTGGCGAGGACCGGGCCGGAAAAATAGCTGAACCCTTCGGATTAACCGATCATCAAAGTTAGTGATTGGAAGATGATATGTTGGCGTGCAAGAATAACAGAATGAGAAAAAGCGGCATTTACACGCTTGTGTATTCAATGCTGGTTGTTCTTTTTCTTCCCTCGATTGGCCGGGCTGCTGGAGACCTCATCGTTCCCGAGGGCACTAAGATAGCTCTGCAGTTAAATAATCGTCTGAGTACCAAAAGCAACAAAGAAGGGGATTTTTTTACCGCGGTTGTGGTGGAGCCCGTAAATCAGGGAGAGCGGATAGCAATCCCGAAAGGAAGCACCGTTTCGGGCAGCATTTCCCGTATCACTCGCCCCGGACCTATGAAGGGAAAGGCAGTAATGAATCTTCTTTTCCAATCGATCAGTATTCCCGGCCGCGGGGAACATCCCATCGATGCAATGCTCGATAAGGTCAATTCTGAAGAACATGGATCTCATCCGGAAGGGACAGTAAAAGGGAATGGTTCGATCAAAAAAGACTTCGGCAGGGTTTTAATGCCCAGCCTGATCGGCGCAGGAATCGGGGGTGTATCAGGCGGCGGAAGGGCAGCCGCGATTGGCGGCGGGATAGGTGCCGTCATTGGGATAGGTGCGGTTTTATTAACCCCAGGGGAGGATCTTGATCTCAGCCGTGGATCGCCCCTGAGCATTTCACTCGAAAAGCCGCTCATAATTCCAGCCGACACCGACGGCGCCACCGCAAAAACCGTTAATCAGCGTTAGAGTCTTTGTGTTCTCTCCTGAATTACTGCTTCTTTATTAATTCCCTTCCGCCCATGTAAGGTCTCAGCGCCTCAGGAACGACAACGGAACCATCCCGCTGCTGGTAATTCTCCAGAATGGCCAGCCATGTCCTGCCGATTGCCACGCCGGAGCCATTGAGCGTGTGTAGATATTGCCGTTTCCCATCTTCGCTTCGAAATCGAATGTTCGCCCTCCTGGCTTGGAAAGCTTCGAAATTGCTGCAGGACGATATTTCGCGGAAACGGTTCTGGCTGGGCAGCCAGACTTCCAAATCATAGGTCTTCGCGCTGGAAAAACCCATATCCCCGGTGCAAAGCGCCATCACCCGGTAATGCAATCCCAGCTGCTGCAGGATATCCTCCGCATCGCGGGTCAATGATTCCAGTTCATCATAGGAAGCAGAGGGTTCGACGAATTTTACCAGTTCGACTTTATTGAACTGATGCTGGCGTATCAGCCCGCGAACGTCCTTGCCATACGAACCGGCTTCGCTTCGAAAACATGGGGTGTAGGCGGTGAATTTCTTCGGAAGCTCCGCCTGCTCCAGGATCTCTCCCTGGTAGATGTTGGTTACCGGCACTTCCGCGGTGGGAATCAGGTAGTAGTCGGTGGCTTCCACCTTGAACAAGTCCTGGGCGAACTTGGGAAGATTACCCGTGCCGAAAAGACTTGTTGAATTCGCCATGAACGGGGGAAGGACTTCCTGATAGCCGTGCTTCTTTGTATGGACATCCAGCATGAAATTTATCAAGGCTCTTTCCATCAAAGCCCCGTCGTTGCGCAGGAGGGAAAACCGCGCGCCCGCGATTTTCGCAGCACGGTCCAGGTCCAGAATTCCCAATGACAAACCGAGATCCACATGGTCGAGCGGAGGGAAATCGAATTCCGGCGCGCGGCCCCACCGTCGCATTTCAAGGTTGGCGCTCTCGTCAGTTCCGACCGGGACAGAGTCGTCAGGAAGATTGGGAATGCTGTACAGACAGGAATTCAGCCTCTCTTCAAGCGCTTTCATGTTTTCTTCGAGCGACTTGATTTCGGCGGAAATTTCTTTCACCTTCGCCTGTTGCGCCGAGGTGTCGTTGCCGGCCCGCTTGAGTTTGCCAATAACCTCGGATGCTTCATTCCGTTGGCGGCGCATTTCCTCGCTGCGGAGCACTACGCTTTTCCATTCGGCATCCGCAACCATGAGTTCGTCCAAGGGATACATGCCTCCCCTCGCGGCCAGCTTTTTCCGAACAAGATCCAAGTTTTCACGGATAAAAGTTTTGTCCAGCATGATGGATCCTTCCCAAAGAGCTTGAATTACGAAGACTGCTTCCGTACCCTGCTGCATTCTACCATTGACATTGAGAGATGCCATTGTTTCAATCACTTTGAAACTGTAGTGACTGTGGGGCAAAACTAGAAGAGAAGCAATTCATGGCAAAGATCCGTAGAGCGGTTTTTCCTGCAGCAGGTTTGGGCACCCGTTTTTTGCCTGCGACAAAAGCTATGCCCAAAGAAATGCTTCCCCTTGTCGACAAGCCCATCATCCAATATGCGGTGGAGGAGGCTGTTGCCGCGGGACTTGAAAATCTTGTTATTATCACCGGACGCGGAAAGAATGCTATCGAGGATCATTTCGACATCTCCTACGAGCTCGAAAAAATCCTGGAAGAGCGTGGCAAATCAAGCCTGTTAAGCCTCGTGCGGGCTGTGTCGGAAATGGTACATATCGCCTATGTCCGGCAAAAGGAAGCTCTTGGGCTGGGACATGCCATTCTAATCGCACGGGACCTCATGAACAGCGAGCCGTTTGCCGTTTTGCTGGGCGATGATGTCATAGTAGCGGACGTCCCCTGCATTCGACAGATGATGGATATTTACGAAAAATATGAATCCAGCATTGTTGCGATAATGGAAGTACCCAAAGAAGAAACAGCCCGTTACGGAATCATAGATGGACGACTAATGCCGGATTCGGACGGCAGATTGTACGAAGTGCTCGACATGGTGGAAAAACCTCCTGCCGGTCAAGCCCCATCAAATCTGGCGATAATTGGCAGGTACATTCTTACTCCCGAAGTTTTCGAAGCTTTGGTCGAAACGAGGGCAGGACGCGGCGGAGAAATCCAGTTGACCGACGGGCTGAAGCGATTGTTGGGCCGCCAAAGGATTTTGGCATACAAGTTCCAGGGCAAGAGGCATGACGCCGGCGATAAACTTGGATTCCTGCAGGCGACGGTTGAATTCGCCCTCAAGAACGAGGAACTGGGACCAGCGTTCCGTTCCTATCTGAAGTCTCTTGATCTCGAAAAATCATAATAGGCGAAGCACTGATTAGGATTCTTACTCCCAGGATAAGCTATGAGAATACTTGTGATTGGTTCCGGTGGAAGAGAGCATACCTTGATCTGGAAACTGCGCCAGAGCCCCCGCGTCCGAGCCCTGTTTTGCGCTCCCGGGAATGCCGGCATCTCCCGATCGGCCCGATGCGCGCCGATCCAGCCCGACGATTTCGCGGCGATGTCGGATTTCGTTCGGAAGGAAAGGATCGATCTTGTAATTGTGGGCCCCGAAGCTCCGTTGGCCATAGGCCTGGCGGATCATTTGAAAGGATTAGGGGTCAGCGTTCTTGGCCCCATGCGGAATGCGGCCAGGCTGGAGTCCAGCAAAGTCTTTGCCAAAGATTTTATGGCGCGTCACGGGATTCCTACCGCTGATTATGCAGTTTACCAGGACTCTAAAAAGGCTTTTGCTTTCCTTGATTCTTCGGAGGCTCGCTATCCAATAGTCGTCAAGGCTGATGGATTGGCCGCCGGCAAAGGAGTAGTGGTCGCCCGCACAGCTGCGGAAGCCCGCACGGCTGTTCAGCGGATAATGGTGGATCGGGAGTTCGGCTCGGCAGGCGACCGGATCGTCATCGAGGAATGCCTGCAGGGAATAGAAGCTTCCTACATAGTATTCACGGACGGCGAAACTATCTTGCCGGCCGTAGCTGCCCGCGATCATAAGGCTGTTTATGACAATGACGCCGGGCCCAATACCGGCGGCATGGGAGCGTATTCCACCGACGACATACTCGGGCCTGAACTCGAGCAGGGCGTTGTCGAAAAAGTTATTCGGCCCGTCATCGACGGCATGCGGGAGGAGGGTTCGCCGTTTCAGGGCATTTTATACGCCGGCCTGATGCTGACCAGCCGCGGCCCGCTGGTGCTGGAGTTTAACGTCCGGATGGGAGATCCGGAATGCCAGGTCATTCTGCCTCGATTGGAAAGCGATTTGTCCGAATTGTGTGAAGCGCTCTGCCAGGGCCGCTTGAAAAACCACAGGGCGGTTTGGAATCGCGGCGCGGCAGTGTGCGTGGTGCTTGCCTCTGGAGGGTATCCGGGATCCTATTCCGGGGGAAAAGTGATCTCGGGATTGGAAATGGCGGAAGAAGACCGCGGTGTGGCCGTTTTCCATGCAGGGACACGGCAGGATGGGGAAAAATTCGTTACGGATGGCGGTCGCGTGCTCGGGGTTACGGCAGTCAACCAGGATCTTGCTTCGGCCATGATGCTGGCTTACGAAGCGGTAAATAAAATCCACTTCGAAGGTATGCACTACCGCCGGGACATCGGCGCCAAGGGACTGAAATCTCCGGCTCACGCATAAAAGGATTGAGCGGGCTTTCAGCCCTTTTTCCGTTTTCGTTCTAGCTTTCCTGGGGCAACGCTCCATAAGCGTTAACTTAAGCATGAATCCTATGGATCGGTGTTCAAAAATATTGAATATCGAACAAGGAATGATGAATTTCGAAGTGTTTTTCACTTCTGCGGTTCGATATTCTGCGTTCGACATTCGATATTCAAAACCCGATTTACCAAATCCTTTAAAATTAACGCTTATGGGGCAACGCCCCAGGCATAATGGTATGGAAGTTGATTAAGGGCTGAAAGCCCGATTCATTTAGGCAGCGAGCAATTATTGCCGAAACACGGGAGATTGAACTCATGCAGCCAAAAGTGGCGGTCGTGCTGGGAAGTGATTCAGATTATCCGGTTGTTCAGGATATGCTCAAAACATTGGACAATTTCGGCATTGAGCACGAGCTCACTCTGTCCAGCGCTCATCGTTCACCGGACCGGACGCAAAAATACGCCGCTGCCCTTGAAGGCCGCGGAATCCAGGTTGTCATCGCCTGTGCGGGAGCTGCCGCTCATCTGGCCGGCGTGATCGCCGCCCACACAATCCTGCCCGTGATCGGGGTTCCTATCGACTCCTCCCCATTAAACGGCCTGGACGCGCTGCTCTCCACTTCCATGATGCCTGCCGGCGTTCCGGTTGCAACGATGGGGATTGGAAAATCAGGGGCGAGCAATGCAGCGGTTCTTGCAGCGCAAATCCTGGCTCGTAACGACCCGGCCCTTGCCGAAATACTGCACAGTTACAAAAAGCAGCTGGCAGATAAAGTGGAACAACGGGACAACGAGTTAAGGAAAGCCAGGAATGTCTAAGTTTTGCGTATGGACTTTCGGCTGCCGCTGCAATCAAGCCGATAGCGCCGCCATTCGCGAAAGTCTATGCCGGCATTCAATGTCCGAAAGCGAAACGCATCTGGATGCCGGCCTGATCATACTGAATACGTGCACGGTCACACATCGGACGGATCAGCAGATCCGGCAGGCGGTTCGCCGCCTGCATCGGGAAAACCCGGCGGCGCGAATCGTCGTAACGGGCTGCTATGCGGAACGGGATCCGGATGCCCTGGCTTCCATCCCAGGTGTGAATCTCGTTCTGGGAAATGCCGACAAGGAGCGTCTGGCTCAAATTGTTGTTGATCGTGAGTTTGGGAGTGGTTTGCTGGGAAGAATCATCCACACTCCTCTTGATGCGGCGGTCGATTACCTGATTCGCCCAATGGCGCAAACAGGCGGCAAGACTCGCCCGATTGTGAAGCTGCAGGACGGGTGCGATGCGCGCTGCTCCTATTGCATAGTCCCGTATGTGCGAGGCCCGGGGCGAAGCGCGCAACCCGAGCATATACTGGCCGAAATCCGGTCCTTGATCGATCGCGGGTTTCAGGAAATTGTTCTCACAGGTGTCCATCTCGGCAGCTTCGGGCAAGGGGCGGAAGGAAGTCCCCGGTTGGCCGATTTGCTGCGCCGGATTGTTGAACTGCCGGGGCTGGGGCGGATTAGATTGAGCAGCATCGAGCCGATGCGGTTTGATCGCGCCATCGTCAGCATTGCAGCGAAACAACCGTCCTTTGCGCATCATTTCCACATTCCTGTGCAGAGCGGAAGCGACCGGATCTTGCGCCTCATGAAGCGGCCTTACAAAGCGGCGAGATTCCATGACTTGCTTCAGCACATCCGGAGCGAGATTCCCGATGCCGGAATTGGCACAGATATTCTGACGGGATTTCCGGGCGAAACCGATCAAGATTTTGAGGATACCTGCAAACTGGTG
>JAHFUH010000575.1 GCA_023265215.1 Acidobacteriota bacterium | reverse complement strand
TGGATGGCGCTGAAGCAGAAATACCCTGATCTCGAAACAGTCCGGGGAGGCCGCAGATGGGGAAATCAACTGCGCTACTTAACACCGGCAGTGAATGAAAAAGAATTAACTCGATTGCCCGTGCATTGCATTGTCTTTCCCGAATACACACCTGAGGCAGCGTTCCAACTCAGCCCCATTACAAGCGAAGAGAAACTGGCGCGATTGCTTCAAACCGGAGCTTGGTTCAGCGATCCCCAGGATGAAGAGAGAATTAAAGAGCTCCTGGCCTGGATACAAGCCACTCCTGGCTATCAGCTCCGTTATCGGGATTTTGAAGAAGCCAAAGCTTCCATTAACAATTTGATGTCCAATGAATAGGCTCAATGCATTCCTGCTCTTATGCGACTGTGTCAGCCCTCGAAACCACAGCCCAGAACAAGTGGAAATACTGCGCAATAAGCTTCTCTCCATCGGCACTGTACTGAAGCATTTGGTCGAGGCCGCCAATCAGCACCTTCTTTGTCCGGCATTGTATGCGGCGTTGAAGCATAAAAGCTTGCTGTCTTCCATCCCAATTGATCTGCGCGAATACTTGCGGACTCTTAATGATCTTAATGGAGAACGCAATGGCCGGCTTGCAGACCATGCAGAGGAAACGATCCTCTTTCTGAATGAACTAGGAGTGGAACCGATTTTGCTGAAAGGAACAGCCAATCTCCTGTCCGGCCTGTATTTCGATCAAAGCATGCGTTTCATTACCGACATAGACATGTTGATTCCGGAAAACAGGACAATGGATTGCATCCGGAAGCTCACAGATGCCGGTTACGATTATCTTCTTCCACCTGAAGATGACTGCTGGAAGACTCATCATCATTGCCCGCCATTACTCAAAAAGAAACAATATTTCCGAATCGAGCTGCATCGCCAACTGATTCCCCGGCAATATCAAAACCTGATTGATGCCGACAAAGTGCTTAGCGATTCAATCCCACTGGCGGTTGGAAATGCACGCGCGCGCATTCCTTCGCTCAGCCACCGGATCATTCATAATGTAGCCCATGCCCAGCTTGCCGATCAGAGCTACTCCTTGGGCAATATACAACTCCGGCAGCTTTATGACCTTGTATTGCTGGCTGACAAAATCCAGGAAGAAGAATGGCTAAACATAGATTCCCTATTTCGCCGATTCGGGCATTCAAGCGCACTAGCGGGATATTTGCTGGCCGGGAGAAAATATTTTGATTATTCCCCGCCATTTGAAATCCACCAAACACTTGCAGCGCGATTGTATCTGGCAGGGATTTACGTTCAGGCGGATAGCCTGTTTCTGATGCGGTTGGGCAATCTGATTCGACTGGCTTTGGTCTATAGCAGCCGCTTGAAACGCCCTCGGTCCTACCATAACCTTTCGAGAATGTTCAACCGTGAAACCCGCCAAAATCACTATAGCCAAATGCGCTATATTCTGAACAGGGATTGGTAGCCTCTCAGATCAGCATCAGACCGCTTTTAAAACCGTAATCAGATAACCTCCGCTCTTATCCCGCTCGTCGGCCGTCTGTTCGTAAACGTCCTCCAGAACTCGAGATCGAAAGTAAGCGGAAGCCAAAACTCGAAACCACAAGCGGGGAGTTATTCCCTCCACCCTTGCGTCGAGCGACCCTTCCTCGAAGGACACCAGCGTGAGTTCCGGAGGCGATAGCTCATGGCGCTGAACTGTTGCATATTCCACACGCACGCAGATTCCACCCCGTTTCAGGGTACGCCGCAGGTTCAGGGATATTGCCCTTCCTTGCTCAAGCCCTGATTTAATCGCCGGCGCATCATCATCCTCACCTTCGGCCAAAGACAGGCATCGTGCGATATTTCTGTCATTTCTGCTCAAATGCTGCTCCGCCGCCGAAGCGGCAACCATATTGGGGAAACAAAAAATCGCCAAGTCTGCCTGGCCTCGAACGATGTCCATGTTTGGAAGTGGAGTTTCAATGAAATTTATCCGCCAACTGCAAGCAAGCGGGAGCGCTTTCAGATGCTGCCGGGCCATGCGAAGCAGAAATTCAGAACCGTCCAATCCCACCAGTTTCGCGTTCGGAAACCTGCGACTGAGAAGCGACAAGAGATTGCCGGCCCCGCATGCGTAATCCACGATCACTTTTGGATCCTGCGTGTAGGAATCCCGAATAAATTCAGCAATTTTCCGGTAAGCGCGCTCATGAACGCGGTCGCAGGTGCGCTCAAACCACCACCGTGCAATCATGCCGTTATAGGGGAAGTCTTTGCCCTCTTTTGCATATTTCATATACGGCAATCCCTTTTGTATGGACATTTGGAGTTGTGGAGGCATAGAGTTTCTATATAAATACTCCAATGCGCCAAAGCTCAAAGTACCCGACTATTATCCTACTTTCAATTATAGTTGTAATAGCGTTGATAGCCTACAGAGAGGAAAAGATGCAGATACAGGGACTTGAAGAGCGCTTGCAACAACTTGAGGATCGGGAAGCGATCCGTCAATTGTTGGTAGATTACGGCCGCTGCCTGGATCAAAGGGATTTTGCATCTTTCTCCAAATTGTTTGCAGAAAAGGACGGCGAATGGATCGGCGGCATGGGCAATGCAAAAGGATCTCAATCCATTCGTAAGCTGATGGAAGAATCCATCGGAACAAATGGTGCGCTGAAAAACACAAGCTTTCACCTGTTCTCAAATGAAACCATCAACCTCGCCGGCAGCCGCGCGACTGCAACAACGAAATGGGTATTTGTCGTCAAAGGAGACGCCAATCGTCCTCAGCCGGCTTTCATGGGGCACTATGAGGATGATCTTGTTCGGAAAAACGGCACCTGGAAATTCCTGAAACGAGCAGTTTATGCGGATATCCCAACCGATGATCTGCTTGATTCCGGAAAAAAATCAAAGCAATAACTGCTTTCCCCTTTTCCGGCTCCCAGTCCTTGAAATCCACACGGATCGCCTATTTAATTAATGCGTTGGGCGCTATTTCCCCGGCAAATACCGTAGAATTACTCATTTCTCCATGCTAAAAACTCTTAAGCTTATTGAAAAGCAGAATACTAGGGAGGGGTGTGAGTTATGAAAGCTGTTCGCGTATACGAATCCGGCGGCCCTGAGAAACTAATCTATGAAGACGTTCCAGAACCGTCTCCGGGACCGGGACAGGCACGTATCAAGATCGTGGCAATAGGGCTCAACTATATCGACGTCTATTTTCGCACGGGATTATACAAGGCGCTGATGCCTTTCATTCCGGGCATGGAAGCAGCCGGAATAGTCGATGCAGTGGGCGAAAATGTCCAGGATATAAAACCCGGAGATCGGGTTGTCTATGCAGGGATTGCCGGAGCTTATGCGGAATATGCAGTCGTTAATTCCAGGCAATTGGCCAAGCTTCCGGACAGTCTCGATTTTGACACAGGTGCGGCCTTGTTGCTCCAGGGATTGACTGCTCATTACCTGACCCTCTCCACCTATCCGGTAAAAAAAGGAGAAACAGTTCTTATCCATGCGGCTGCAGGAGGCGTCGGATTGCTTCTCATTCAAATTGCGAAGAAAATCGGCGCCAGAGTGATCGGAACAGTTTCCACTGATGAAAAAGCTCGTCTGGCGGCCAACGCAGGCGCAGACCATATCATTCTCTACACAAAGAAGGATTTTGAACAGGAAGTGAAAAGCATCACCGAAGGTTCCGGAGTTGATGTCGTATACGATTCAGTGGGAAAGACGACTTTTGACAAAGGATTGAATTGCCTCAGGCGTCGGGGAATGATGGTTCTGTTCGGGCAATCCAGCGGCCCTGTCCCCCCGATCGAATTGACCGCTCTAAACCAGAAGGGATCCCTTTACGTAACCAGGCCCGGTCTTCCTCATTACACGG
>JAHFUH010000574.1 GCA_023265215.1 Acidobacteriota bacterium | reverse complement strand
CAGCGGGCTTACTGGAAAGACAAGGCCACTGGAAGGATTTTCCGGGATAGGCAGTAATCAGGATTCTAGTCTGTCCGAGTATTAGGAGGGGCCGCGTTCCTGACTTCGCGCGGGCAGACGCAGGCTGTAATCACACCTGACGAGGCACAGATGTGGCCGCTGGTACTTCAGGCACGCACTCCGCTGGAGCAGATCGAGGTGGAGTTGATGCGTCAGGAGTATCCACCCTTTAACCGCTGGTATCACGAGACCTGGATCCGCTCAGCGCTTTCGGTTAACAATCCACACCGCTCATACAACAATCTGCGGGCGTTCATTGCTTGCGAAGGGCATGGCAGCCTGGTCCGGGAGGGACCGGTCGGAATAGGACGCTGATCCTGACGCACCCAATCGCTGGCCCATATGCGGCGAAGACAAAGAAAAGAACAGCTCCATTTGTTTCGTAGCTATCGGGCAAACCGCAACGTCAGCGTTATTCCTTTTTATCCCGGGTGATGAGCGGGCAAAAACTGACCCTTGTTGCAGCAGGCTTTGCTGCAGCAGCGCGATAAACGGGCAGGCGTTCTTCCACCAGCGCATCAACCAGCAAGCCCAGAGCCGCACCGATGCCGCCAAAGATCAAACGCCATTATATCTATGTCGTCTTCACTGTGGTGGCTATTAGCGGCGGTGGTATAATTGGTTATAATTGGTGACAGGCACCAATATAATCTACAGAGGAAAGTGGGTGTCCGGGTTTTCCGGGTTTTATCATTTACTTAGTCTCTGGGATCCACATCCCGCACGTTGATAAGCCACTTGCCATTGATTCGCACGAGTTCATTCACTTCACGACCGGCAGAGGTGGTTCCACCCGCCGCGAGTGCTCCCATCCAATAAGCGTAGTAACGGGCATGATCTTTGTCGATGAATTCAATATGAGGATTCGTCACGACGTGATACATGCGCGGTGCTTTTTTATCGCTTTTATTCTCGGCATCCAATTTTTGCCTGGCATCTGAAACCATTTTCTTTAGCGCTTCTCGTCCTTTGATGGCGGTGGCGCCCCTGCCGAATTGTCCATCCGGCGCAAACAGGGCAGCGTACGCTTCCGCATTGCCTGAATCGAGTGCGCGAATGTAATTCCACATCAACTGCTCAATCTCGACACGGTCTTGCGCGCGTACTGAATCCTTTTCCACAGCGAGCGAGGTGGAAACGACAAATGCCACAAGCACAAATGCTGAAAAAACCATGAATCGTATGCTAGCCATATCAATCTCCTTTTGCGCCTTGATGCGCGATTTCGCCAGTAATGAATAGGAGCATACAACAGTCGCGACCGGCAGGAAACTGATTGGTGGGTGTCCAGGTTCCCCCAGGTTTCCCCAATTCCTTTCAGAGGAAAGTGGGTGTCCAGGTTTCCTTTCTAATGTAGAATGCCATATATTGGTCGGTATCTAATCAGGACTTCAGATGAAAAGCGTTTTTTGGTCAAAACTGTTTGCCCTTGGGATCGCATTGGCAACAATATCTGCCCTATCTGAGCCTGCAATATCCTGTTCTATGGTGGTCAGATTCTATCAGCCCTCAGCGTGCAAGGTTTTCCAATCATCAGAAATTGTGTTTTTAGGTACGGCATTAGAGGAGTTGAAGTCTGTTTCTGAAGTAGCTGATCCTTCTGGAGCACCTGGTCCTGTAAAAATTGAAACCCGCTGGATCCATTTTCATATCGATCACAATTTTAAAGGGGTAGAAGGGAACACTTTAGACATCTTCAGCAACGGCCTGTGTGACGGCGGATATCCAAAATTCGAGAAGGGAAGGCAATATGTGGTGTACGCTTCTCCGTCCTCAGATATATTTTTCGCAAATTTGAAGGTCCCCAGAATTCATTTTAATGACCGCAGCAACTTCGTTGAGAATTTATCTGTCGCAATCGGCACTTCGGACGCGGATGAGGATTTATCATTTTTTGAGTTGTATAACGCAGGCAATGTGTTTGGATATATCTCCGGAACAATTCGTATATTGCCAAAGGATTACAAAGACAGCGTCTCTAATCACCTTCTATATGATCGGGAAGAATTTAACTGGACGCCCTACGCTCCGCTCAGCAAGAGAGTTATAAAGCTAAAGACGGGATATAAAGAATTTGGCCTGCCGGGAGATAAGGAGTTTAGCCTTATAACAAACGAGAAAGGACAATTCTCAATTGGCGGGTTGTCTGCTGGAGTCTACCACATAGAAGTTCCCGGCTATGACATAGTGCTTGAGCCCGAAATCGTGCGGCTTCCCGAAAATGGTTGTTCGGAGGCTAACCTGTTCGTTAAGGCTACCGATTAGAATCCAGTTTGCGTTTCGGATTCCATCCCTCTTCCGCCCGTATCTCATCAGGTGACAGGATCCCCGCTTCAACGGCAATCTTCCAAGCGCCCCATCTTTGATGGAGCCGAATGGCCGAATGGCGTGTCCCGGCTTCCGGCTCCTGTTTTAGACTTCCGGCTTCCGGCTTCCGGGTTCTGGCTTCTGCAGGTAACGAGCCAGCAGGCTGCCGGTGTGAGAACTCTCGCATTTCGCGAGTTCCTCGGGTGTACCTTCAAACAATACCTGGCCTCCGGCATCTCCCCCTTCCGGTCCGAGATCGATTACCCAATCCGCCGTTTTTATCACGTCCAGGTTGTGTTCAATCACGACCAGGGAGTTCCCTGCGCTGATGAGCTTGTCGAATGCTGCCAGCAACTTGCGAATATCATCGAAATGCAATCCTGTTGTCGGCTGATCAAATACATACAAGGTGTTCATGGCGCTCGACCGGGAGATAAAAGCGGCGAGTTTGATTCGTTGCGCTTCGCCGCCGGAAAGCGAAGTGGCCGACTGGCCAAGCCTTAGATAACCAAGGCCTATTTCTTCCAGGACGCGCAGTTTGCGAATCAGCGAAGTCTTGCCCGCAAAGAACTCGATCGCCTCGTGAACCGTCAGATCAAGCACATCCGCAATGCTTTTCGATTTATACCG
Organism: Acidobacteriota bacterium; assembly: GCA_023265215.1. GTDB lineage: Bacteria > Acidobacteriota > UBA6911 > UBA6911 > UBA6911 > UBA6911. Next base: position 895 of record JAHFUH010000574.1, on the reverse strand, counting down.
GACTTCCAAGACAGAGCTTTTGAATCGTTTCCCTTTGCAATCCTCGCATGTCAATTCCACATCCGCCAGAAATTGCATCTCGACGGTTACGATCCCGCTTCCCTGGCATGTCTCGCAGCGCCCGGCGTCCAGGTTAAAGGAAAAATGCCCCGGCCCGAATCCGCGCGCGTAGGCGTCGCGAGTTTCGGCGAACACCTGCCGGATATCGTCGAAAGCTTTCGTATAGGTAGCCGGATTGGACCTTGGCGTTCTGCCGATAGGCGATTGATCCACGAGTGTGACATCCGAAAGGAGTTCCGCGCCACGAATGGCGTCGAAGCCTCCCGGGGATTCCTTAAGTTCGCCCTTGGCTTTTTTGATCGCATTGTAGAGAACGTCATGAACGAGAGTGGATTTCCCGCTGCCGCTGACTCCTGTAATGCAGACGAGCATCCCGAGCGGAATTTGCAGGTTGAACTTTTTCAGATTATGTTTGTGGGCATTCAGAATCTCGATTTGCCTGCTGTTTCGTTTGCGCCGGAAGAGGGGAATCGGGATTTTGAGATCTCCCTTCAAATATCGGCCTGTCAGGGTGTTTGCATCCTGAAGAATAGAGGCATAGCTTCCTTGAAACACCACCTCTCCGCCGTTCTCTCCGGCTCTAGGTCCCAGATCGATTATGTGATCTGCAGACCGCATTATCTCCGCGTCGTGTTCTACGACAAGGACGGTGTTCCCCAGCGCTTTCAGGCTTTTCAATATTTCGACCAGCCGCTGGCTGTCTCTGGGGTGGAGCCCTATGCTGGGTTCGTCCAGTACATACAAGGCGCCCACGAGCATCGATCCCAGGGATGTAGCCAGCTGAATCCGCTGGGATTCGCCGCCGGACAGCGAGGACGAGAGACGGTCCAGGGCG
>JAHFUH010000110.1:405-11911 GCA_023265215.1 Acidobacteriota bacterium | reverse complement strand
GTACACCTCGACTCCGTTGGCATAGCGGATTTTCAATTGTCCGGGAGCTGAAGTTGCGGCATGAATCTGTCTCGCCGGTGCTCCGATCAAGCCGGCTATGTGGTCAATCCCGGCTTGAATCTCGCGAAGCCCGGGTGCGCGGTCGGTGATGCCTTCAGCTGCCATGAATATTGCAGACGTCAGCAGGATATTTCCCAAGGAATGGCCCGCTACCGGAATATCGGGCCCGGATCCTCCAGGGCAAACATATGCTCCGAGTTCGCACAGAGACCGGGCAAGATCTTGCGGGCAGCCGGAGTGCAACTCCTGCGGGGATGCGAGCAGAGGGTTTTTAAGAATTTCACTGCCGTATGCCTTATCCGGGAAACGGAAAATCATCAGCGCGTGAATTAGGCGAAGAAGATTGTGAGCTTCCGATTCTTCAAGTTTATAAATCCGCTGTAGATTCTGAGGAAGGATTGAAGAAACAAGAATTTTCCTGATGTCTCCAACCGCTATCATTGGGAGCAGCCTTAATAGTCTTCCGGTCGACCCACCGTCATCTGTGGTGCAGATTATAGAATGAAGATGGGGGAAAGCCTGTTTGATCCCCACGCAAGGCTGTTCGGGCCAACCGGGCCTTTGGGAGTTGCCGCCCACCACTGTGGACAGCCCCGTGCCGCCCCCGAGGATTGCGATGCGCGTATTTCGACTATCGTAGCTCAAAACCTGATTCGCCAGCTTTTCCATTCCATCCGGAGCATTCGGCGCGAGTGTTCCCGTCAAAAGGAATTCCATCAGATGTTCAATAGGCGTGCGAACAACATCCGGCTGCCGTAGAGCGATCCTGGGAAAATTCGTTGGCACTTCCAATAATTCTGTCGAATTCATGCGCGAAAAACCTGCTACAAAATTCCGGTTTTATAAGCGTAGGAAACGGCCTGTGCCTTGCTGTGCAGGTCAAGCTTCACCAGGATATTCTGAATGTGATTCCGTGCTGTGAAATGGCTGATATTGAGCTTTTGAGCCAGAGCTTTGGTGGGCAGTCCTTCAGCCAGCAGCGTTAGGACTTCGATTTCCCTGTCTGAGAGAATGGCGGATGGCCTGCTGAAAGAGGCATTTTTTGCCGCCGGCTTATCCGGTTTCTTCCGAATGCTCGGGGTGCTCAAATCTGCCAGGAATTGATCCAGCGCCATCTCTGTGTTTTTTTCACGTGTGACATCTCGCAGGATATGGACCAAAAAAGGCAAATTCGGGTTGGGAGAGGAGATGAAGCTGATGTTGAGCCATACCGGTTCGCCGCCTTTTGCCTGGGTCAATAGATCGCAATTCTTTTGACGCTCTCCGGCAAGCATGTTGCCGTGAATTTTGCAATTGGAATTGCAGTGGCTCTTGCCCGGCGAAACTTTGCCCGCCATAAAACGAAAGCACTCCTGGTTTAAAACCTCGGATTCTGAAAATTTCAAAATCCTTTCCGCTCCCTTGTTCCACCGAAGAATGTGTTGATCTCCGTCAACGATAAAAACACCGTCTTCGGTGTTGCATAGCGTTTCGAAATACTCTCGTTCGTGCATGGAACAAGCTCTCCCGGATGCCGCATGAAAACAGAATATGTTTGTTCGAGATAAGAATCGAAACAGCGCTTCATTGTCTTACGAAAGTATTGGTTCAGAGCCTGTCAATGAATAAGGCCGCATCTTGCTGCCGCCTCCAGACCCGATGCGCGCGACCCCTCCCAATTCTCGGATAGGTTCGCAGGTGCGAGCCGCTTCTCGGTTCGTGAAAATCCAGGCCGGAAACCTGCGGCCCAAGCGAATCAGCCAAGCGCCGATACGGTTCAGTTGATTCTTCGAAACTTGGATTGAAGAATTGCGATCTTTTCCTGAAGCGTGGGCTCCGGAAGCTTGGGCCCTTCTTCTTTTTCCTTTTTAGGCTGTGCTTCCTCGGGTTTTTCAGGCCTTCGTGCGCTCCGACTTCGGAAGCGAGGCGGTTTGTCGTGTATCCTGGCGGTTCTGGGCCGCTCCGCAGAAGAAGGTCTTTCGCCGGGGGCTGAAGCGAGATTTTCTTCCACACCGGCCGTCATTTCGGCAGGGGCAATTTCAGGCTTTGGAGAAGGCTGCTGTGGTCGAGGATTTCGCCGCTGTTGCTGTTTTTTTCGCCGCTTCTGGTTGGCGGCCATCAGCGCTTTCATCGAGAGTCCGATTCTTTTTGTTTCCGGATCAACGGAAATTATTTTCACCTGAACGACATCCCCTACTTTGACTGCCTCCCGGGGATCCCGGATAAATCGATTGGACATTTGGCTGAGATGTACCAGTCCATCCTGGCGCACTCCAATATCCACAAACGCCCCGAAATTCGTGACGTTTGTGACAGTTCCTTCCAGCGCCATCCCCGGCTTTAAATCCGCCATCTCCTTTACGTCCGCTCTGAATTTAGGGACCTTGAATGTCTTTCTAGGATCCCGGCCCGGTCTCAACAACTCTTCCCGTATATCTTGAATAGTTGGAATGCCTGCCGTCTCGGTAATGAAATCTTCGAGCTTCAGCGAGGATATCAATGCCTTATTTTCGATTAAGTCGGCTACGCTGATTCCGAGAGCCGATGCCATTTTCTCAACAACCGGGTAGGACTCCGGGTGAACTGCCGTGCGATCAAGCGGGTTTTCGCCTTGCTGAATGCGCAGAAATGCAGCCGACTGCTCGTAGGTATTGGCATCCATCCCTATTGCGGTTGGAATGGATATGCGGGAATGGAATGGACCCTGAGCATTGCGGTATGCAACCATGCGGCGGGCCAGCTTGTCGTTCAGACCCGATACGTAGCGGAGCAAGGACTCCCCGGCAACATTTACGTTCACTCCGACTTTGTTTACGCAGTATTGAACGGTCTGGAGAAGACCTCGGTGCAGTTCCTTTTGATCGACATCATGTTGATACTGGCCCACGCCGATCAACTTCGGATCGATCTTCACCAGTTCGGCCAGAGGATCCTGGAGCCGCCTGGCAAGGCTTACAGCACAACGTGCGGATGCGCTCCAGTCGGGAAATTCCTCTCGCGCAATTCGCGAAGAAGAATAGATTGCAATTCCGGCATCGTTTACTGCGGCAATGATCATGTCTCCCAGCCCTGCCTCAGTCGTTATCTGCCGCAAAGCTGTTTCCAATTCCCTCGCGCCTGTTCCGGTTCCAATCGAGATTGCCTGGACATTATGCTTGGCGATCAGGTTGAGCAAAACTCTTCTTGCTTCTTCGAATTCGTTTACAGGGGGTGGATTGCTCTCCGATGATTTGGGTTCAGCCGTTGCCTCCGGCGCAACCGGCTCGATGAACGGAGCGACCGTTGGCGTTTCCGTAATCGTTGCATTTTCCAGGGCGGGCGAAAGCTCGGCCGCCGGGGCTTCGGGCGTCGCTTCAGCCGCAGGTTTTTCCTCCTGGCCGGCAGTATTAACCGGATCGGCTTCCGCCGGAGCATTTTCTTGCGGTTCCACAGCCGGGACTTCAGCCTCAACTGTCGCGACAGGGGGGTCTACCGGAGCCTGCTGATCCATCAATTCCGATTTCGGCAATTCCGATTCCGGCTGAACGGGAATTTCGATTGCGGCCAAATCGGGAGCTTCCGGTGAAGGCGATTGCTCCGTAGCCTCGGGCTGAACAGCAGGCTGATCTGCCGGCTCGGGCTTGGAATATTTTGGGGTTTTCACAGCGGGCTTTGGAGCAGGCGTGAATCTTATTCTTGCTCCTTCCAGGAATGTGCCGCTCTCATTCACGACAGCGACGCTGCATTCATCTCCTTTGCCCCAATCCACGCCCATCACGATGATTGGACCGGCCGGCGGGGACAGCAGGAGGTTTGACAAATTTTCCTGGAATACCTTTATCGCTTCCCGATCCGCTCGCTCTTTGAGCTGCGTCCGGACTTCGGTTTCAATCAGCGGACGCAGGATGCGGTTATAGCTCTCACGCACTGCGGCTTCGAGCACGGGTGAAAAGATGGATTCTTTGTCCTTGATTACCGCCGAAAGGAGATACTCGCTTGACTTGGAATTGTCTCCCTCGATGGACGAAATGAGAATCCCTTCCTTGCAGCCGCGCCGAATAGCCAGGACTCGGTGCGAAGGAATAGTGGTAACGGATTCGCGCCGTTCGTAATACATGTTGTATTTGGTTTTCTGGCCCACCTTGGCGGGCACGACGGTCGAAACCACGAATCCATCAGTCCACAGCATCTCCCGCAATTTCTTGCGGTGATCGAAACTGGCCCATATCCATTCTGCAATAATATCAACCACGCCCTGAAGAGCCTGCTCCTGGGTTGAAATGCCTTTAGATGGATCCACAAAAACGTTAATGTGCTCTTCCACGCCCCAGGCGTCGGATTCCTGGTTCCAAAAATATTCGGCCAGGGGCTCCAGTCCTTTTTCGATAGCTTCGGTTGCGCGGGTTTTTCTTCGGGGCCGGAATTGATGGTGCAAATCATCAAGCTCTGGCTTCGTGAGACAACTCTCGATCCGGGCTTTGAGCTCGTCCGTGAGCTTTCCCTGCTCTGAAAGGAGCCTGAGAAGCGCTGCGCGCTGATCTAGAACCTCCCTGTAATGCGCCATACGCTCCTGGATCAGGCGGATCTTGGCCTCATCCAGACCGCCGGTGGCTTCCTTGCGGTAGTGGACGATGAAGGGACCCGTCGATCCTTTTTCGTAGAGAAGTACGGCTGCGGCGATAGAGCTTTCCGGTATTGATGTTTCCTGAGCGATTCGACCTAAAATAGCAGCATCCATGGGCGTTATTCTTACCGAGGTGACGGTCAGAATCAACCTGTAATTTTAGATATGGCCTATTCCTCAGCCGGGGAGCGGTACTCCCAACGTGACCATAAGGGTTACACTTATACTGCAGGTGGATGAATTTGAATGGATCGATCAGCGTATTGTGCGCTGATTCCAGAGAGAGTTTAAAAGAATTCAGAACCGAAAAAAGTAATCGACCACGCCCGGAAGGCGTGGCTTTGGCCTGCCCCGCACAGCGCTGACTGTTACCCACACGTGACACTGTGGGTTTGGATTGGATCCTCATTGCTCAGGATGCCGAATGAGGCCCGTAGTGCCGCCAGTGAATAGGCCCGGCCGTCAGGCCGGGATTAGGTTGTTGGTAACGATAAGCGCCGAAGGCGCGGCACTTTATGATGCGATTTCGTTTGAGTGCCGCGCTTTCAGCGCTCATTCAATCGAAATCGCTAGCCCCGGCCGCAAGGCCGGGGCTATTCACTGACGGCCCTTCGGGCCTGAGCCGAACGAACATTTGGACTCTGGAGAATCGCAGTGATGCGTCATCTACCCACAGTGTCAAGTGTGTCCCGCAGTCAGCGCACAGCGGGGCGATTCGCCGTGCCTCTCGGTATTGGGGTCGGCATTTAAAACGGGGGGCAAAGTAATGGAGTACCTATTGGAGATTGCTTTCCCTGATTTCGACCCAGATAGTGATAGCGACGCCGACCCCGAAGTTCTTTGGTGTTTTGTTGCCAAATAAATCGACGGAACGCCGGAACGGCTTAGCTGGAACTAATAAGGGATTCCGATTCCCGGGAAAGTGCGGCGAATATTGCCAGGCGAACGGGAGTTGTTTCGGGCTGGTATGGATCGGATATCCCGCTGGGCATTGGATAGCTGAGAATCGGTAAAATCCAACTCATTAAATGAGAATGTAATCGGCCTTTGCAGTTCCAGGTCGAACTGAGTTCCTGGACCGAGCACAAGATCCTTTCCACGGCTCAACAATATCGTAGCAACGCCTACTGCCGCCCCTGCGCCGGCTCCAATTCCAACGGCCTTGCCGTAATTGCCGGTGCCGCTTATAACTCCGCCGATGGAGCCTGCAGCCGCTCCCGTTAAAGTGTCATCCCGGATAGTTCGTGCATCATCACCTTTGGATGCGCCGGCCGAAACGGACTCGGCTTTCTTGTTGAACGTTTCGTCTCCGGATCCATGAATCCCCCGGAAAGAGGCTGCCAGTTCGCGCTTAATCCCGTTGGGTAGCAGGATATCATCGAAACGGACGGCGATTCGTCCCTTCCCTTTGATTCTACCCGGTCGAACAATTTCCGTGACCGTTCCTCGCACTGTGGACCCCTTGGGGATAGCGAGCCTTTGCTGTATCCAGATTGGGTAAGTCGTATCAGCGTAAAATGTATCTCCAATTTGGCTGCTCTTGGTGTTCAAGTAGGCGGTCAGAACGATGGGAATCACGGTCCCGGTGGGAACGGTAATCTCAAAATCCCGGGTTTCTTGCGGCTGATTCTGGGCGACCAACGATAAAGTCACTGCTGAAATCAGAAACAAAGCCAATGCAATAAATTTCATTTTGTTCAGCATAACAGCGATCCTTTGCCAATTTCCCAAAGCGGGTCTATAGGATTTGATGCACTATGCCATGTCCTTGTCTCAAAATTCTATTATTTTATGCCGCCTTAATGCAAACTTTTGATCAATTTGGAGACTTTGAGCATTGGCGTCCTGGAGTGATTTACACAAAGGCGCCAAGTCTCCAGGCCTCAAACAATGAGTTTCTGGATGTAAGGGCCCATAGCTGGTAGAATTGCCGTGAAAGCAATCAACTTAATCCGGGTTAAGGGCGATCGAGGCTGAATTGATGATCACAGATATGGATTCCAGATCCGGAACTGCGCAGCCCACGCCTCCGCGTATTGATCTGGCGAACAACATTCTCCGGCGCAAGAGCCAGCCTTTGAGCGTTTTTTTCTCGCCGCGAACTGTGGCAGTCATAGGAGCAACGGAGAATGCGGGCAGCATGGGACGAACGGTGCTTTGGAACCTGTTCACCAATCCTTTCGGCGGAACGGTTTTTCCCGTCAATCCGGATCGTTCCAGCGTGCTTGGAATACGAGCATATCCCAGCATAGCTTCCGTTCCGGAAAAAATTGATTTAGCTGTTCTGACCACGCCGCCGGAAACCGTTCCCGGCCTTATAGCAGAATGCTCGGATGCAGGAGTGAAGGGGGCGATAGTTGTTTCCGCAGGTTTTAAGGAGTGCGGGCCGGAAGGTTTGAAGCTCGAGGAAGAAATTCTTAAGAATGCACAGCGAAGCGCGCTGCGCGTTATCGGGCCAAATTGCCTGGGAGTCATGTGTCCTCCGACGGGATTGAACGCGACTTTTGCCGTTGGGATGGCTCGCCCCGGCAATGTGGGATTTATTAGCCAGAGCGGGGCTCTCTGTACCGCAGTTCTAGATTGGAGCCTGCGCGAGATGGTTGGTTTCAGCTGCTTTATTTCCGTCGGGTCTATGGCTGATGTCGGTTGGGGCGATCTCATAGATTATTTGGGAGACGATCCGAAGACGCGCAGCATCGTGATCTACATGGAGTCCATTGGCAACGCACGGTCCTTCCTGTCCGCTGCCCGCGAAGTCGCGCTGAGCAAGCCCATCATTGTGATCAAAGCCGGCCGGACCGAAGCGGCAGTTCGCGCGGCGGCCTCACATACGGGATCATTGACTGGATCGGATGAAGTTCTTGACGCAACCTTCCGTCGGAGCGGGGTGTTGCGGGTCAATAATATTTCGGATCTTTTCGACATGGCGGAGGTGCTTGCCAAGCAACCCAGGCCCAAGGGCCCGAGACTCGCCATAGTCACAAACGCGGGTGGATTGGGTGTTCTCGCAACGGACGCCCTGACCGGCAGCGGAGGCGAGCTGGCAAGCCTTTCAACGGAATCAATGGAGCAGCTGAATCAACTCCTGCCTCCCCATTGGAGTCACAACAATCCGATTGATATCCTCGGGGACGCTTCTCCCGAACGCTATGTGCACGCTGTCGAAATTGCTGCAAAAGATCCCGGCAGCGATGGTGTTCTGGTTGTTTTAACGCCGCAGGCAAACACCGATCCTACAAGGACCGCCGAGCAGTTGAAACCCATGGCAAAACTTGACGGGAAGCCAATTCTTGCCAGCTGGATGGGAGGCGCCGATGTGGCCGCGGGAGAAAGCATCCTGAATCGCAACAACATTCCCACTTTCCCTTACCCGGACACTGCCGCGCGCGCCTTCAATTATATGTGGCGATATACCTACAATCTTCGCGGCCTGTATGAAACCCCGATGCTTCCCGATTCTCTGGACTCCTTGCGGAATCGGGATAGTGCTAACGAGATAATCAGTGCCGCACACAAATCCAGCCACACCATTCTTAATGAATTTGAATCCAAGAAGATTCTGACAGCGTATGGCATCCCTGTCGTAGATACGCGGGCCGCGCACGATGAGGAGGCGGCTATCCGTGCCGCCGAAGCGATCGGGTATCCCGTGGTGTTGAAGATTCTCTCGAACACCATCTCGCATAAATCCGAAGTCGGTGGAGTACAGCTGAACCTCGCGGATGCTGCTGCGGTCCGGATCGCTTATAGGAATATGCAATCCTCCGTCCAGGAATCGTTCGGCCTCGATCATTTCCTGGGCGTGACGGTACAGCCAATGATCAAATCCGAAGGTTATGAAATCATCATTGGCAGCAGCCTGGATCCACAGCTCGGTCCCGTCGTACTGTTTGGAGCGGGCGGGCGGATGGTTGATTTCTATCGCGACCGTGCTCTCGCTCTTCCTCCGCTCAACATGACGCTTGCCCGCCGTGCGATGGAACAAACCCGCATCTATGAGGCCCTCAAAGGAAGCCGCCCCCCGATTGATTTTACGGCTTTGGAACAGATCCTGGTCTATTTCAGCCTGCTGGTAGTTGAACAACGGTGGATCAAGGAGATCGATATCAATCCTCTCCTGGTTTCATCCAGGCAGATTATGGCCTTGGATGCGCGCATTGTTGTGCACGCGGATAATGTGTCGCCGGAATCGCTCCCTGCGCTGGCCATTCGTCCTTACCCTTCCCAGTATGCCGGTCCATGGGTTATGCAGGATGGCACACAAGTAAGCATCAGGCCAATAAGGCCCGAAGATGAGCCTTTGATGGTGAAGTTTCACGAAACCCTGTCCGAACGAAGCGTCTATTTCAGGTATTTCCACGCTATGCGGTTGAATCAGCGCGTCGCTCATGAACGGCTGACCCGCATGTGTTTCATCGACTATTCGCGCGAGATAGCTCTTGTCGTGGTGCGGAAGGATCAAATAACGGGTGAGCAGGAAATACTGGCGGTTGGACGATTGATAAAGGTTCCGGGAATCAACGATGGGGAATTCGCCATCCTGGTGAGCGACAACTGGCACCACCGCGGGCTCGGGACAGAGCTTCTGAGGCGACTTGTCGTTATCGGGCGTGATGAAAAGCTGGCGCGCATATATGGCGACATCCTGCCCGAGAACCGGGATATGTTGAGAGTTTGTGATAAGCTGAGTTTTCAGAGGATTTATTCGGCGGAAAAAGGCGTCATCACCGCAGAAATTGAATTGTAAATTGTAACTTCATTGCGAACCGAATTCCGGCTCGCGCATGGAATAATATTTTCTTTGGAGAGCAAATATATGGATTTGACCACCCGATACCTGGGAATGAACCTTCGCACCCCTCTGGTGCCTTCCGCTTCACCTCTGTCCGATGAATTAGAGGGCATCAAGCGCATGGAAGATGCAGGAGCTTCCGCGATCGTGCTGCATTCGCTTTTTGAGGAACAGGTGAAGAGCGAGCAGGAGACCATTCAATATCACCTGATGTATGGAACCGACAGCTTCCCGGAATCGCTCACTTTCTTTCCGAAACCATCCGAATTCATCACGGGGCCGGAAGAATATCTCAGTAGTATCCGGAAGGCCAAGGACGCTATTCGAATTCCCATAATTGCCAGTTTAAACGGCACGGCAATTGGAGGCTGGATCGATTACGCCCGGCAAATTCAGCAGGCCGGCGCCGATGCCCTGGAACTCAATATATATTCGATTCCCACGGAATTGGATCGGACATCCATCGAAATCGAGCAGGGTTATATCGATATTCTGAAAGCCGTAAAGTCCGTGGTCAGCATCCCGGTGGCGGTAAAACTGAGCCCCTTCTTCAGCAACATGGCAAATATGGCAAAAAGGCTTGACCAGGCCGCCGCCAACGGGCTGGTATTGTTTAACCGGTTTTATCAGCCCGATATCAATCTTTCGGAATTGGAAGTTCAGGCAAACATCAATCTCAGCACTTCCCAGGATATGAGGCTTCCTTTGCGCTGGCTGGCGATCCTCCATGGCCGAGTCAAGGCGGATCTTGCCGCAACCGGCGGAATTTACACCGCACAGGATGTTATAAAAATGCTGATGGTCGGCGCCGACGTCACTATGCTCTGCTCCGTATTGCTCAATAAAGGATTGAAGGTAATCCGCGAGATTGAAACGGAAATGTGCGAATGGCTTTCCGAACATGATTATCAGTCGGTGCGCCAGTTGCAGGGGAGCATGAGTCAGAAGAACTGCGCGGATCCGGCAGCCTTTGAAAGAGCGCAGTATATGCGCGCAATCATGTCATACAAACAGCCCGCATAACGGCAATTTAGCCCGGAATTCGATTTTGCATGAAGAGGGACACGGATTAGACGGACTACACGGATTCACACGGATAAAACTATTTTAAATCCGTGTGGTCCGTGTCCCCTTCCCCTCAGCGCAAACCGCTTCTGACCTCCGACTTTGACCTGTGGCCTGTGTCTTTCCAGATCCATGGCGATATCTCCTTTAGATGGGTGCAAATGGAAGTGAGACTCAGCGGCCGTATGGTTTTAGGCCCGAAGGGCCGGCAGTGAATAGGCCCGGCCGTTAGGCCGGGATTAGGTTGTTAGTAACGATGAGCACCGAAGGCGCGGCACTTTATGATGCGATTTCGTTTGAGTGCCGCGCTTTCAGCGCTCATTCAATCGAAATCGCCAACCCCGGCCTTGCGGCCGGGGCTATTCACTGACGGCCCTTCGGGCCTGAACCGAACGAACATTTGGACTCTGGAGAATCGCAGTGATGCGTCATCTACCCACAGTGTCAAGTGTGTCCCGCAGTCAGAGCTGACGCTCGGGGCTATTTACTGCTGGCCCTTCGGGCCTAAAAACTGAAAAACCACGCGTCATTAGGCGTGTCGTTGGCGCTCCTGGAGTTGTAATGTTGGCATTTTGAGTCTCACTTCCATTTGCACCCCCTTTAAATGATTGGGTTGAGCGGTTTTCTCCGTAATGGCAATGGGAACACTGGCCTCAGATATGCGGGGAAGCAAGCGTCAAATTATCCCCACCTTCAACTGCGACAGAAACCAGCTAACATCCTTTAGATGATTGGTTGGTGATTGCGAGAAGACCGTCGGCGCTTCTCAGATGTCTTCTCCATAATGGAGAAACTTGTCTCAAACGCGAAGAAAATGGTCGGAGCGACGCAAAAATGTTTCTGCGTCGTTTGGAACATGGTCCCCTTGTCTCAGCCCATATTCTGGGAGACTCAGAAGATGGTCGCAACGCCTGAGATCATCTTCTGGCTGGCTGGGAAAACGGTCCCCGCGCTCCAAAACATCTTCTCGTCAAGAAGACCATGATCTCCGGCACATCGACCATGGT
>JAHFUH010000110.1:0-395 GCA_023265215.1 Acidobacteriota bacterium | reverse complement strand
CCGTTGAGAAGATGGTGTCGATGCTGGAGAACATCTTCTTCGTCGACGAAATGATCATTTCCGTCGCAAAGACCATGGTCGGAACGACAAAGACCGTGGTTGAGGTGATGAATACCATGGTCAATGGGACAAAGACCGTGGTCAAAGCCATAAATACCATGGTCGAAAAGACAGATACCATGGTCAGGATGGCGAATACCATGGTCAAAGAAACAAAGACCCTGGTAGCAACGGCAAACACCATGGTCGAAGCGACAAATACCACGGTAAAAGCGGCAAATACCATGGTAAAAACGACGAATACCATGGTCGGAACGACAAATACCATGGTAAAAATCGACCGTTGCTGGAAGCTTTGTTTTTTCAATAACTTGATCAGCGTCTCCGACCATGGT
>JAHFUH010000573.1 GCA_023265215.1 Acidobacteriota bacterium | reverse complement strand
GCTTGTGCCGGCCCTTTGGGCCTCATTCTCAATATGCTTTAACCCCGAGCTGACGCTCGGGGCTATTCCCTTCCGGCGCTTCGCGCCTCAACTGCAATTTATTCTCACGACCGTAGCGACGCCTGACCTGGAACCAAAATAATCGCATTTCCTAGTTGAGGTCAACCGTCGCTAACGCAACGGAAATTCCCGGCCTTAAGAGGCCGGGCTAAATTCATGGGACCACTACGCGGCCATCCTTAAGGTAACGCTTATGTGGCAGCCCCCAGGCTGGTATGTGTCGGGCCTTCGGCCCTTATGCTTAAAGCGTACCACCTAAAAGGTGGTGGGCTTAAACCCGGCGAATAGAGCTAAAACCTGAGCACCGCGCTATCCCATTTCTTGCGGCGCCCAGGATTGTCCAAACTTTGTATTTCAACAATCACTGCCGATTGTCTACTGCCCGCCGCTTTTCTTTGCCTCTTCCCTGCGCCAGGAGACATAAGCATCAAATGCTTTCAGCTTGTCCAGGTTAGGCACCGATCTCGCACCCGGAGCCGCATCGAACACCATCGCTTGCTGATCATTCTCTGCGAAAGCAGGCCACTTGGGGAGGCCGGGTCCGTTCGGATCGCCCGATTTGGCGAAATTGACCCAATAAGAGCTGATCATATCGGAAAGTTTCAAATCCTCTGGTTTGGGCGCACCCCCTCGTCCTCCACTCAGAGTTTGGAATGCATACGGAACATCGCTGCCATGTCCGGATCCGTCTACATCAGGCGCGTGATAATCGTAATAGTATTCGAAGGCCTTACCCTTGCCTTTTTCGGACTGAAGCCGAGCCCACGTCCACGTGCTCCAGGAAAACGAGCTCTCGCGTGAGATTCCTGTTGACGACTTCGCCGCCTCAGCGTCCGTTGAATGAGGGTACACGCTTAAAATAGCATCGGCGTGAAGGCCATATTGCGATTTAATCTGCTTCTCAAATTGAGCGGCAGTGGCGTTCCCGCGGCCCAATTCGTTGGAAGTGTTGCCGACCAAAATCGGGGTGTCATTGAAGCGGCGCGCCTGATAGATCGAGTAGAGGTCGCTCGGGACGACATACCCGTCGGCTACGGGCCGGAATCCGCCGCCTCCCGTTGCACCCGCAATATTTTTCTGGATCGCCTCTGCGCTCATTGCGCGCGCCGCTTTGATATCCGCAGCTCCCAATTTCTTCAGAAAGGCTTCGCCTGTCGACTCCGCCAGCTTGAGCGCCGGGCTTCCCATTCCTGCGCCTCCTTCATTCGAAGTCCGGAGTGGACCAAACGACCCTCCGCTCATACATAGGACACGGTGAAAAAGGCCTTTGGCGACCGGGGAAGCTGCGAGCAAGTTGACCGCCACACCGCCGGCCGAGTGGCCGAAGATCGTGACTTTGTCAGGATCGCCTCCAAACCGGGCTATATTCTCTTTCACCCATTTCAGCCCCGCGATCATGTCCTCGAGCCCATAATTCCCCGATCCTTTGCCGCTTTCACGGCTGAGTTCCGGGTGCGCAAGAAATCCGAAAGGACCCACCCGATAAGCAACACTTACCAGGACTACTCCCTTTTTAGCAAAACCCATTCCGTCATACATGGAGATGCTGGTCGAGCCGCCGCTAAAACCGCCTCCATAGATCCAAACGATCACCGGAATCTTCTCACCCGGCTTTCTTGCGGGCGTCCACACGTTCAAATACAGGCAGTCTTCGCTGACAGGCGCGGTGTTCCCCTGGGAGTTGGCGGCTTGCATGCAAGCTGGCCCAAAAGCATCCGCCTTCTTGACGCCGGTCCAAGCCTGCAACGGCGCGGGCTCCTTCCAGCGCAGATCGCCAACGGGAGGCGCGGCAAATGGAATCCCTTTGAATATCGAAATACCTTCGGTAACGACACCCTGCACTTCTCCGCCAGTCACCTTTGCCGTTTGAATCTGCGAAACCGCAAGCTGCGCAAAAGCGCATGTCAGAAAAGCGGCGATCAAGATCCTCTTCATCTCTACCTCCACTGCGAGCACCGATGGTGCTGATTTAAGTAAGATCGACTCCAACTTGGATGCATGGGATTATATACGCTGTCAGTATTTCCATCATTACATCAAATCTGCGGCGTTGCCGCGCCTGGACGATGGCACCACATCGCCTGCGTCGCGGCGCCTTGCATCTGCCCGCGCAAAGCCAGGGACGCGGCCCCTTCCAATACTTGGACAGGCTCCTATGGTTCGTTTCTGTCGCGAAACGCGAGATTCATGCCCGGGGCTATTTACTGCCGCCCCTTCAGAGCTGGAATAGGCGTTTCGCGACAGAAAACAGTTAGAGGGTGCTTGCCGGTGCTGTTCAACCTTAACGCGTTTCCACTCGAATTTCTTGACTTGTCACAGTTCGACGGTGTTAAAGTTGAATGCAAGCAGCGTTTGTTTCCTTTTGTTGCCCCAAGCCGGTTTGTCGATTTAGCATTTAGGAACTCAATCGAAAGGAGTGGACCAGTGGGATTTCAAAAGATATTGCTCACCCTAGTCCTGTGCTTTGTGCTTCATTCGATTTTTGTATCCGCCGGCTCATTTTTGCCACAACAGGACAAACAGGAATCTTCAGCGGCGATTGCGGCTTTACTTAAATCTGCGGAAGAAGGGGATGCTAAATCGCAGTATGAGTTGGCGGAAGCTTATCTTTATGGACGTGGTGTTTGGAGCAACAGCATAGAAGCTGCGAAATGGTACCAGAAAGCAGCAGAGCAGGGCCATTCCAATGCACAAGTGATCTTAGGGTGGTGCTATGGCAGCGGCAACGGTGTTGCTCAAAACTCGGCTGAAGCCGTCAAATGGTACCGCAAAGCTGCAGATCAGGGCAATGCCCTTGGACAGTATGATTTGGGATTGATGTATGAAGAAGGCAATGGTGTTACTAAGGACTATGCCGAAGCCGTCCAATGGTATCGCAAGGCTGCAAATCAAGGCAATGCCAACGCACAAAACAATTTGGGATTTTTATACGAAAACGGTAAGGGTGTTGCCCAGGATTACGTTGAGGCCGCCCAGTGGTACCGCAAGGCTGCAAATCAAGGGGATGCCAGGGCACAACACAGTTTGGGATTGATTTATGCCAACGGCAGGGGGATCACTCAGGACTCTGCTGAAGCCGCTAAATGGGTTCGCATAGTTGCGGATCAAGGGGATGCCAAAGCACAACAGAGTTTGGGATTGATGTATGAAGAAGGCAAGGGGGTGTCTAAGGATAACGCTGAAGCATTAAAATGGTATCGCATGGCTGCGGATCAGGGCTTTGCTGATTCTCAATTCAACTTGGGCAAGCTTTATGCTGAAGGGAGAAGTGGGATAAAGGACTATGCCGAAGCTGTGAAATGGTATCGCAAAGCTGCGGATCAAGGGGATGCCAGGGCACAACACAATTTGGGATTGATGTATGAGAAAGGCGAGGGTGCAGCTAAGGATTACGTCGAAGCTGCGAAATGGTACGGTAAAGCTGCAGATCAGGGCTATGCACTTGGACAGTATGGCTTGGGATTGATGTATGAAGAAGGCAAGGGTGTCACTCAGGACTATGCTGAAGCCGTTCAATGGTATCGCGAGGCTGCAGATCAAGGCAATGCAAACGCACAAAACAATTTGGGATTTTTATACGAAAACGGCAAGGGTGTGGCTCAGGATTACGCTGAGGCCATCCAATGGTATCGCAAAGCTGCAGATCAAGGAGATGCCAGGGCACAACGCAGTTTGGGATTGATGTATGAAGAAGGCAAAGCTGTTGCTCAGGATTATGCTGAAGCCGTCAAGTGGTACCGCAAGGCTGCAGATCAAGGGGATGCCGTTGGGCAGCTCAACTTGGGAATGATGTATTACCGTGGCGATGGTGCTACCCAAGACTATGCTGAGGCGTTGAAATGGCATGCGA
>JAHFUH010000572.1 GCA_023265215.1 Acidobacteriota bacterium | reverse complement strand
CCATGATTTGTAATACCCCGAAGGGCCCAGTCCTGAATAGACAATGCGCACAAACGTAAACTCCGGCTCGCCGGGCTGCTCAGAAGCATTTTGTTTCGCAGTTGCTCTCAAAAAGCCCGGTGTGCTTTCCGACTGAGCTAATACCGTCAACCACCCGAGAATGGCCAATACGAAACAGCTGATTAACCGTTTGATGCTGAAATTGCTAATTTCGCTCCACAATACGACTCTACCTAAGAGGGTAGCCCCAGTATATCAAAGATAATTACGCAAGAGTTTCGCTTTGTTGCTATTTGATAAATTTTTTAAGATTACAGTATTTGCCTATCCGGTTGGCTCCATGACGAGGGTACTGGACGCCACAGTGCATTCGTGTAACGCAAAGTCGCCATGGCGCAAGCCCGTATTCTGATCATTGCGTCTTTACGTTGGCCCGCTTTAAGGCAAAATTTGCTTGTAGGATCCAAGAGGTTCCAGAGCCGGTTTCAATACGGCAGCCGGCCCACGCAGCAGAAAGATTGCGCCTCCCGGAAGTATCCATGAATTTGCTGCCCGCTTCACAGCCTCGGCATCGCATTTCCGGATTCGGTCTGGATAGCTAACGGCATAGTTACTTCCCAGGCGGTAAAGCTCGGAATCCAGCATGATTCTGCAGATTCCCTCCGATGTGCCCAATCGGCTGTTAAATTCCCCGATCAGCTTTTTCTGAGCGGAAACCAGTTCATCCTCCGAAACAAGCGAAGTCTTCAAGGCATCGGCAGCCTCTTGTATGGCCATGATCTGTTCTGCCGCCTGCTCTGCAGCCGCTTGCCCTTGGACATATAGGGGCCCCGTCATGCGTCTGCCTTCTTCGCCCACCGTCAGCAGCGAGGTCGGCAGCAGCTTTGTCAAACGTTCCTGCAGAATTTGCGCCGCCATAAGTGCATAAGGATAAACCGGGTCATCGCGACGGGGAAAAAGGCCGCCCACGATGAACTGCGCTGCCGTAGATCCAGGATCGTCTTCCAGATAAATCTGCTTCGCTTTGGGAAAACTCGGAGGCTTGAAAGTGAATGGCGCAGGATCATTCCGGACCCATGCGCCCCATATGCGCGATGCCTTCTGCAAAACAAGGGAGCCGGAAACGTTGCCTACGACAATCAGTGAAGCTTCATTCGGCGTGAAGTACTTGTGATAAAAATACCGGACATCTCCAACTGTAATCGCCCCCAGAGATTTCGCAGTTCCCTCCAAAGGCCGCCCATAAGATGTCCCGCTGAACAGGTTTTTTTCAAATTGCATCCGGATCCGCCTGCGGGGATCCCGGGAACTCTGCATCTCCTGCAGAATCTGCTGCTTTACAGAAGCGAAATCCTCTTCAATAAACTGGGCTTCACAGACAACTTGATACAGCAGGAGAAGGGACGCATCGAACTTGGAGCTTTGTCCCTTCATTACAAAGCGATAACAATCCCAATCGCATTGAACGTTCAGCGTCGCCCCGAGAGATGCAAGATCGGCCTGAATCTCCTTTAATCTTCTATCAACTGTGGATTTCATGAACATCCGGGATAGAAGATTCGCCAACCCACCCTTATCGACCGGCGCAGTTGGATCGAAAGCAGCCCCGTAGCGCACTACCAACCCGATCGTCATATCCTCGCCAGGATTTGGAGTAGTGGCGACTATGACTTGAAGATCGTTGAGAAGCCGCTTGGAATTCAATTCCGGCAAGGCAACAGCGTTCTGTGCAGGCAAAATCGAACAGGAAAAGGCGATGCAAATCACTGCAGCCAACAGGTTGCGCATGCGATTTCTTATCATATCTCGTCCCTGAAAGCGGAAGGCTATCATATTAATCGCCCGGGCTCAAACGCAACAGAGATTTCGTGGTGTGAACGGGTGCAATCGGAAGTGCGAGTCATGCTTTCCTGGGGGATTCAGCCCTGGGAACGCCGCCGTCTCGCCGGCAAGCAGTGATAAAAGACATGCATGAAGCGTTTCGTACGCATTTTGTCCAGAAATTGCAATATAACAGCGTCTGCCGGCGAGACGCCGGCGCTCCTAGGGCGCTTCATTTAATTCGTCACATCTACTGGCATGACTCGCACTTCCTTACACCCGGTGTGAACAACTCCAAGCCTCAAAACGTCCGCATCTGATATAATTTGGAACTTGTCGCTTAAACAGGGGCTCCAATTCGACTAAGCAAAGGACTGACACAATGGTTGAATTTAGGACTGAGCCGCAAAAGGCTTTCAATCCGATCACTATTATTGCCGTTTGTTTGTTCGCCCTCTTCCTGGGAGGGATTGGAATTTACGTCCACTACCAGAAGAAAACGGCGCCTCAACAGAAATCATCATCGGTCTTTGTCCCTGGATTGATCGAGCCCGGAAATACCAATTTCGAGTATTACAAAACCCGGGTGAAGCTCGAAAACGTCAAAGCAACTCTTGGAATCAGCTTCAGCAACGCCCGGATTGCAATCATTTCCGGAGAAATCCTAAATGACGGCGACCGCAAGCTCGAGGCATTGCAGTTGCATATAACTCTGCGCGATGTCTGGGGCAAATTCTCGAAAGAAAGAACGGCTTTTGCCCTTCGGCCGGGTTCCGGCATAAGCGGCAAGGCCATGGAACCTCTGGAGAGAAGGCCTTTTACGATAGGCGTGGAGGCCGTCGAGTATTATTGGGACCCGAAACAAGTCACCTGTGAAATCACCGGCCTGAAGTATCGATGAATTGAGATGCAATGAAATCTGAAGAAATCGACGGGAAATTCCCATCCGGTATCACGCGTCAATCGTCAATCATCAATCGCATATCAATTGCGGCATTCCTGGTCCTTTTGTTATTGCCTTTGATCTCCTGCGGGCGCCGCAAGATGAGTTCCGATGAACTCAGCCAAAATCCGGTTTTCGCAGAAATCCTAAAACGGGAGGCCTCTCGGGTTTTGGGAGAAGACGGTTTTTTCCCAAATACCCTCTTTTCGAATCTTCATCCTGAGGTCCGCAACAGTTGCGCTATCGCTCTTGGCCGGATTAGGGACCGGCAGGCACTCCCCTGGCTTTACACTGCTCTTCATAAAGGCGATGCGGAAGTTCGCGCAGCTTCGGCTTTTGCAATCGGCGAAATCGAAGATCGTGAATGGCTTAAAGAGAACGCTCAATCGATAGATCCGCAAACTCTCCGGGAACTGTCGCAACTGCTTGATGATTCTTCGCTTTTCGTGCAAATGCGGGCAATTGAAGCCCTGGGAAAAACCGGATCGGGCGCAGAGGCGGTCCGTCTGATAAGGCAGCTAGAGCGCTTTTCCATTGATGGACTTCCAATCAAGCGCGCCTACCTCGATTTTTCAATAACAGCCCTGACGCGCATTGGCAATCCGGCGGCTTTTCCGATCCTAGAAAGGCTGTCGGAAACTGAGGATCCCGAAATTCAATGGAGGGCGTTTGATGCTCTTATCCAGCTTCGGGACAGGTCCGCGCGGCCCTATTTTATCAAAGCGCTATCGAATCCGAACCCACTCGTGGCGGCACAAGCCATGCTCGGATTGGGAATGACAGGGGATCCGGCATTGGCAATTCGACTGTTGCCTTTCCTGGCTTCCACAGCGCCTCCGCTTTTTCGATTCTCCGCGGTTCAGGCACTCGGTGCTCTGAAAAATCCGGAAGCTATCCCTGAGATTAAAGCTGCATTGGAGTCCGCCCCGATTGACAATGCTCACCCGGATCAGCTGAACTTTGCAATCGCGGCAATATCTGCGCTCGGATTCATCGGATCTCCACAGGCAGAGAGTGTGCTGATTCCCCTTCTTAAAAAGCCAGGGCCGGTGGCGGACAGCGCGGTAGTTGCACTGGCCAAAATATTAAAAGGAAACCAGGAGCGATTTTTCAGCCTTGCAGATCCACAGCTATTCGCCCATCCCACA
>JAHFUH010000571.1 GCA_023265215.1 Acidobacteriota bacterium | reverse complement strand
CCTGTTCCAAAGCGGATTCAAGGCAATGCCGCGCGCCTCTTTGGAATAGGCAAGCAATTGTTTCGGAACAACCGTAAAGGCGCACCGGACGCCGGTAAACCCGGCCGTCTTGGAGAAGCTGCGAAATTCAATTGCAACCTCTTTCGCTCCTTCAATCTCATATATCGAATGTGGTATCGATGGATCGCTGATATACGCCTCATATGCCGCATCGAAGAGTATTACGGACTTGTTTGTCTTTGCGTAGGCAACCCATTTTTCGAGCTGCTCTTTTGTGGCAACGGCCCCGGTCGGATTGTTCGGAAAGCAGAGGTATATCAGATCCGCCTTTTCTGAGGGCGGCGCGGGGACGAAATTGTTCTCTGCCGTTGCAGGCATATACACGATCTTCTGATACATTCCCTGGCCCGCCATCGGCCCGGTCCGTCCTGCCATCACGTTTGTATCCACATAAACCGGGTAAACCGGGTCGGTCACGGCTATGGTGTTGTCAAGACCGAACAATTCCTGGATATTTGCTGTGTCGGATTTTGCCCCATCGCTTATGATTATCTCGTCCTTTTCGACCGTAACACCGCGCAGCCCATAATCGTTTGCGCTGATCGCTTCACGCAGGAATGCGTAGCCGATTCCGTCGTCGTCATAGCCATGAAAGGTTTCTTTCTTTCCCATTTCACCGACAGCCTTGTGCATCGCTTCTATTACGGCGGGCGCGAGTGGCTGCGTCACATCGCCTATTCCCATGCTGATGATTTTGGCTTCAGGATGCGCCTGCTGGAAAGCGCGTCTGCGTTTGCCTATCTCGGGGAAAAGATACCCCGCCTGCAATTTCAAAAAGTTCTCGTTTACGGTTGCCATCGTTTCCTTTCAGAGAAAATCTCAACCAGACTTACTACCAGCTAAACCCACGGCCTATGGCCGTGCGACCCTGACAGGCTAGGCCGTTCCGGCGTGCCGTCGATTAATTTATCAACAAAGAACGAAAGAACTTCGGCGTTGACTGCAGCGCCGATGCCGGCGTCTCCTGGCCACTTTGACAATGCCGTAACGCAGCCAAAACGAAGCTTGCCCAGTGTCAAGTGTGTCCCGCGGCCAGCGCTGTGCGGGGCAGGCCAAAGCCACGCCTTCTAGGCATGGTCGATTACTACTGCTGATTCTATGGATTGAAGGATTTAACGTCAACAGCGGATTGATGCTTTGCTCTTGATCCGGCGGCGGGATTTTTCTATGTGCTGGATTCAGACAGATCAACGAGAAAAACGGAGCATCGCGATTGAGCAATGCTCCGAAGAAGAGGCCGCAGAATAGTCCTTTGAAGAGAAGGGCAAGTGGAGGTTTAAAAAGCCCGGAAAGGCGATGTGCCGCATCCTGCCCGGCGCTTACGCCAAGACTCAAACGCTATCTACGTACAGGCTCTAATCTCGAGAAATTTGGATAATGGAGATACAACCCCATAGCTTTAATGGGAATACGCTGATTTCAGCACCTCGCATTTTTTGCACATCTCCATTTTTTGATGCCAGTTCTTCTGCAGTTTGCCTTTGCAGATGGTTCCGTTGATGAGCCAGCATATCTGCCCCGCTTTGAATTCCCATGCCGGACAAGTCTGCCTCGTCTCCCGGGGACATTTTTTTATCAGCCAGCAAGGCCGCGCCTTCTGGAGCCTGGACCCTTTGAGCGCCAGCAGAAGAAGCGATTGGCGCTCCGTGTGGACGGGTACTCTCCTCCATCCCTGTTCAAAGCTTTGAATAGCTTTGAGCGAAACGCCCATTAGCTGTGCCATCTGCAGCTGAGTTTTTTTCAAACGGTGCCGGATCTCCGAAAAATCTTTATTTTCCATTCCCAAACCTCCTGCTTCAATGGCATACTCTACCACAACGTGGGTCGGTTCTCACCATAGATCTGAAGATTTTCTTATTTTGAACCTCATTCACATAATAATGGCTAATAGTAATATTAGATAGCACAATTATCTGCTTGGCAAATTCGCTTCGTGTCTTTTAAGGGTAGAATGCCGCGCAGCAGCATGGTGGCCTGTCGGCCCGCATAAAAGCGCGCATCGGCGCGAAGGATTTCTTCTGATTGCGCATGCCCTAAGGATGCGTCAATTGGTCGAGTTGTGGAATGAGGCGCTCATAGGTGGAATCCGGAATGTTGCTCTTCCATGCTCCTTCCCATCGGGCGAATCCGATAATCACCGTGAGAATTATTCCAATTCCGGCCGCCATTACCCATGGCGAAATCCGGCGATTCATCGGTAAAGCCAACTGCAATGCGCCATCGGCCGGGCAAACCGCTACGCATTCCATGCAGCCGGTGCATTCTGCAGAGTGGACGGTTACGAGCGTATCCACTCTCAAAAGCGCCGGGCAAACTCGGGAACATTGAGCGCAATCGATGCACCTTTCGGTATTTCGACGAATTTTGGCCGGGCTGAGCAGGGCTGCCAGCCCCATGAGTGCGCCATAAGGGCAAAGGTATCGGCACCAGAAATTTTGAAAAAGTACTGAAAGGACAAGCAAGGAGGCAAGCGTCGCCGCGGCAAACTCGCTTAAATGCCTGAAAAAGTAAAGCATCTTTACATCGGCCACAAGACCGTAAGGACTCCAAAGAAAAGCTGCAATCGCATCGGAAGACATTCCCACAACTGCATAAAAAAACAACGCCAGCAGGATATATTTTAAAGAACGTAGGGGAAGATCAATGGCCCGTGGGAAAACCCAGTTCCGTTTCAGCAGCTTTCGCCCGAATTTCCAGACAGCTTCTGAGATGGTTCCGATTGGACAAAGCCAGCTGCAGAATGCCTTGCGAAAGATAATTGAAATCGACAGAAAGGCTACAAGCAACACCATTGCGGCCGGGTGTATGGAGGGAACACTCCCCGTCGTCAGAAAATATTTCAGGTTCATCAATCCGGCGATTGGAAGCCAGCCTTCCACGCCAGGAGGGCGGGAAAAGCGAACGCCGCTTCCGCCTGATTCAAAATAATGGACGAAAATCGCGAACTGTAAACCAATCCAAACATTCAGTCCCAGAAATAAGATCTGAATGAGGCGGCGCCACGCCTGGGAATTATCCTGGCCGGTTTTGCGAACCGGCTTATTGTGTGAATGAAAGGTCGGCATTATATCCATGGGAGTTATTTTGAAGCTAACCGGAGACATATTCCTTGATTTAGGTCAATTTTCTTAGTGTTCGGGCGTTTTCATCGCGGAGACACAAAGGCTGGAAATAGGACAGAGATTTATTATTTCTCTGTGTTTTCCGGTCTCCGGCGTGAACAAGTTGACGCGCCTATTGCGCATGCCCTTAGTGCCCCATTTCATAAATACGGAGACATATTGCCATCCGTTGGCGATTTGTGATTGGTGATTTGCCATTTGACGACCTAAAGCTAGATGAATCAATGACCAATCACCAATCACAAATTCTTTGCCGTCTTCCTTGCGGCTGCGATTCGTTGCCGTATTTATGAATTCATGTACTAATAGAAAGCAAGTCCTAGCGATGAAAGCGCGGTGCAGCAAAGCGGCAGAAGCCCTGGGTTAGGATGCAAGAGAGAAAAAGCCCTGATAGGGCGACGCAGTAATTCTGCCTCGCCCTTTCAGGGCTCCTTCACATTCCCTTCTGTACCCGGGGTATGGGAGCCCGCTACGCGTGTTCCTTCACCTTGGGCTTTGCTGTTTCGCGCCTTCGGCGCTCCAGAAATGCGGCCCCTCCTAATACTCGGGCAGGCTCCTAGCCCGGATTATTCATGAAGCTTCTACTGCGGCGGGCGGATCCGGGCATGTCTACTGCGTTGCGCTCGGTCGGATTCCTCGGCGTGCTGTCGAGTACGCCTGCGGAATCCTCTCGTCGCGCGCCTTGTATCCATGCCCTTCTGCGCCGCCTCGCTACGAACCTTCATGAATAATCCGG
>JAHFUH010000109.1 GCA_023265215.1 Acidobacteriota bacterium | reverse complement strand
CGGGTTGATTTGCTGTAAGTCGTCAGGAAAATTTGATTGTTGCAGATTATGGGTGTCGAGTGGCCGGAATCGAGCGCAATCCGCCAGCGCAGCACATCGGGAGAATCCAATTGCTCCGGCAGCGAGCCGGCTTCCGTCGGTATTCCTTTGTCCGAACGGAAGTAGATGAGGCGGCCTTCTTCGGTTGATAGCACTGCGCCGCCGCTTGAGATTAAAAGCAGGGCAACCGAAAATAAAATTCCTATGCGCATGTGAGACATAAAGGAGCTCAGAATAGGTTCAGTTGGACCCGACGATCAAGAAAAATCTGCCGGCTAAGTGGTTCTCATTTTAAATGCACAACTTGATTTAATACTTCAATGAGCAGAAAATTGGCACCGCTTTTCAAATTTCCAGGCGAGGAGATTCCATGCGATCTAAGCCAACTTCAGCGGCGTTTGTAGCAATCCTGTTGTTGATTTGCCTTCAATCATGGAATTCGGCCCATTCCACTCAAACGCAAAAGAGCACCGAGGCGGGCACAGTAATCCAATATGGGCAGCCGAAGGAGCTATGCAAACTGAAGGATGATCGCATTAATGAATCGAGCGGGATAGCCGCATCTATTAGCAATCAAGAGGCTTTCTGGACGAATAACGATTCTGGAGACTCGGCTCGCATTTTCCTGTTCAACAAAAATGGCGATACGCTGAATGTTGTCAATATAAAGGGCATTACCGCTGTTGACTGGGAAGACGTAGCCTCGTTCAAGATTGGGAAAGACAGCTATGTCCTTATCGCCGACGCTGGCGACAATGCGAGGAGGCGCAATAATTATGCTCTTTATATAATTCGCGAGCCTGTGCTAAGCCTGAAGTCCGGAGTAAATAAAGAAGCCGTGAGCATTGAAGTTGAGCCGGTATCGACGATAAATTTTTTTTATGAAGATGGCTCTCACGATTGCGAATCCGTCGCAGTCGACCCCACTGAATCGACAGTATATCTCGTCAGCAAAGAGCCGGCAGAATGCAAAGTCTATTCCCTGCCTATTCCACCGGAAGGATCAAAAATACCAAACGTCGCTAGGGCGATTGCCACTCTAAAAATGCCCTATCCAACCGCAATGGATATCTCGCCCGATGGAATGCGCGCCATTGTCCTGACTTATGGCGATGCTTTTGAATTTAGTCGTGCGAGTGGCGAGACATGGGCCCGGGCTTTCTCGCGTGAACCCCGTCAAATAAAGACGCCTCCCCGTAAACAAGGGGAATCCATCTGCTATGGTTTTGACGGCAAAACTCTTTATTTGACGAGCGAAGGGATGTCCCAGCCGCTATGGGAAATGCCCGTAATCGAGAACGCTAAGGGCTCGCGCAATAATAACTTCACATTCTGCGGCCGACTCTCAGGCTTGACCATAGGCATTAAATTGCAAAAGGATCTTGCAATTCTGCGAGTCGGCCGCCCTTCGGGGCGCGGCGGCGGGCGGGCATCTGCTGCGTTGCCGCTCCTCGGCGATGAACCACATCGCCTGCGTCGCGGCGCCTTGCATCTGCCCACCCGGCGCTCGCGCCAGAATGTGAACTTATTTTTGCGCGAACCCTAAGTAGCAATATTTGGAGCGCGAGCGTCCCGCTCGCATCCCGGATTTTTGGTTTTCGCAAGGACGGCTAGATTTTCTGGAGATGGTTTTGGATTACCGCAATCGAAAAATCAGCATAAAAAACTGCAATATTTATGATTTTATCCGACAACTGGGCGCCGGGGAATTCCTCATCCCGACATTTCAGCGCTTGTTTGTCTGGAATCCCGAAAATATCAGCAATCTGTGGGATAGCATTTACAGAGCTTATCCCGTTGGCAGCATACTTTTATGGAAAACCCGAACTCAGCTTCACGTTCACAGGAAACCGGGCGGTTTTTATATGCCGAATGATGCAACTGCGGCTACGAAATACAAATCATACATCCTGGACGGGCAGCAGCGGGCCACTTCTTTGCTCGTTTCATTTTATGGCGGAAACGGAAAAGTCAGGGAGCAATACTCTTTTGATTTCACGCTGTATTTCGATCTGACGAAAGCTGCTTTTTTCTTCGAAAAGGATTATTACAAACACAGATGGGATGCGGATTCGGCTTTTCTTGTCCGTTTGAAAGATGTTCCCGATCTTTCGCATGATTTTGACAGTCGATTAGCGAAGCTGAAGGGGTTCACCCAGACAGTTGAAAAAAACCTTTCGCAATTGAAGTACCTTTTTTCCGATTACAGCATTCCACTGATCTGCATCGAGGGATATGACATCGCTGGGGTTTGCGCGATTTATGAACGGATCAACCAGACGGGTATGCGACTGCAGAATATGGATATTCTGATCGCTCGCGGCTTCAAGAATTTCGCCACTGTTGTTGAAGAGGACTTCCCGGCAAATTAGCCAGGGTTACAGAGTAGGGTAGCGTCCCCATTGAAATAGGGACGCTACCCTATTTCTTCCTTACGGGCGGGACGCCTGATTACCTGGCCAGCATTTTTTCCAATACTTCATACTGCCCCTGCGTCCCGATTGCGATCAGCATGTCCGCTTCGCCGATTACGGATTTTGCGTTAGGTCGGAGATCAAACGATCCGTTGCTTTTCTTGACGGCTAGAATCAGCGCGCCCGATTTCCTGCGGATATCCAATTCGCCTATGCTCTTGTGGATCGCCGGCGAATTTGAAGGAACGGGGATTTCATAAAGGCTGAAGTCGATTTCTCCTCCATGGGTAACCAGATCAACAAAATCGCTGGCAATAGGCCTGGTAGCCAACGCGGCCATACGGACGCCGGATATGAAATAAGGAGAGATAACCTTGTTCGCGCCTGCCAGCCGTAGTTTTTTTTCTGTGTCTTGAAATCCAGCCCTCGCAACAATTAGGAGTGCCGGATTCAGTACGCGGGCGGACAAAGTCACATAAACGTTGGCGACGTCCGAGTCCGAACAGGCGATCAGTCCTTTCGCAACGCGTATCCCGGCTTCCATTAATATGTGGTCGAATGTTGCGTCTCCAATAATGCTGGGCACGTTTTTTTCTTCCAGTTCGCTCAGTGTTTCTTTCTTGCTATCGATTACGACATAGGGGACTTGGGATGCCTCGAAGGCTTGTGCCACCTGGTGGCCGACCCTGCCGAAACCGCAAATGATAAAGTGGCTTTTCATTTCACTTATCTTTTTATCCATCCGTTTCCTCTTGCGATACCCTGTCATTTCGCCTTCGACGATAATTTCCACCGCCTGTCCTGCTGCATAAATTGCACTGCCGACGCCTCCCACAATGAGGATCATGGTAAATATTTTGCCGGCGGGTGAAAGTGGCCGCACTTCCTGGAATCCTACGGTGAAAATCGTTGTGACCGCCATATACACGGATTCCAGAAGGTCCCATTTTTCGATAAGCATGTATCCCGCGACGCCGGTAATGACAACAGATAACAGGATCACAATCGCAGGCAATAGTTTTCTGAAGGGATGACTCATAGCTATCAATCCGTGTTGATTAAAGAACAGGGCGCATCATATCATGAGCAGGTTTTGCAGCAGCTGCAATCAGCAACGAAATAAATAATCATCGGGGGGGAAGGAACTTGGGAAAGATCGAGGTTTCGCAGATTGAAAACGGCCGGGCTTTGCAGGATTTTATCAAGTTTCCGTGGAAAGTTTATCGCGACGATCCCTGCTGGGTTCCTCCCCTGCTGGTGGACATGAAAAAACTGTTGGACCGATCGAAGAACCCCTTTTTTGATCATTCCGCCGCTGAGTTTTTTCTGGCCCGGCGCAATGGTGAAATTGTCGGGCGCATTGCAGCTATTCTCAACAACAATCATAACCGCTTCTACAATGAGCGCACGGCATTTTTCGGGTTTTTCGAATGCACTAACGACAAGGAAGTTGCTTTGGCGTTGCTGGAGCGAACTGCACAATGGGCTCGGGAGAGGGAAATGACCGAATTGCACGGGCCCATGAACTACTCAACCAACGAAACGGCCGGTCTTCTAATTGAGGGATTCGATACAAGTCCGTGCATTATGATGCCCCATAATCCCGCGTATTATCCTGCCTTGGTCGAAGCTGCCGGATTTGAAAAAACAATGGATCTGTATGCATGGTGGCTTCTGACGGAAAAAGGGCTTAATCCGAAAATTGTCCGTGTCGGTGAAAAAGTTCTAAAAGATGGAGGGATCCGGATCCGCAGCATCGACATGAAAAGATTCTGGGACGAGGTTGAGATAATCAAGGGAATCTACAATGACGCATGGAGTAATAACTGGGGATTTGTGCCGATGACGGATGCCGAATTTCATCACATGGCCAAGGATTTGAAAGCCGCCGTTGATCCTCGGATCCTTCTTATTGCCGAGAAGAATGGCGAGCCGGTTGCATTTTCGCTGGCTCTCCCGGATTTCAATCAGGCTTTAAAAAAGATTAACGGCCGTCTTTTCCCAACCGGTTTGGTAAGGCTGTTGTACCACGCCCGACATATTCATCAAGTTCGGGTACTGGCTCTCGGGATTGCAAAAAAGTATCAGAATTGGAATGGTTTTGGCGCCGCTCTTTATTATGAGTCTTTCCGCCGCGGGGTGCAGGCGGGCTATCGCAGTTGCGAATTCTCCTGGACACTTGAGAGCAATGATCTGATCAACCGGAGTATGAGCCTTTTCGGCGCTCAGATATACAAGCGCTACCGGATCTACCGGAAGCTATTATGAATGTATCGTGGACTAAAATACATCGGGGTCGGTATCGGGGTCGGCTTTTAATTTTTCGATACCGATACCGATACCGATAGAACTAATAATTCTGCTTGATTTTCGCGCTTCTTCGTTTCTTCTGTGGTTTACCCACAATCTTGTCCCATTCTTTTCCCAGACAATCGACGGCGTGCCGGATTTCTTCCTCTGTGTGGGTAGCGCTGATAAAGAAACGCAACCTGGCGGCGTTTTCTTCCACCGCCGGGTGAACGATTGGTTGTACGTTGATTCGCCGCACAGCCAGAGCCTGGCTCAGCCGTATGCACTTTTCGGAGTCCCCAATTATTGCCGGGACGACGGCAGCGCCTATTGAAAATCCTGTATTGATTCCTTTGCTCCGCGCCAGATCGAGGAAAAGCTGCGCTCTATGACGCAGTTGCTCAACAACTTCCGGATGGCGTTGCATAAGCTCCAGCGATTTCAATGCAGCTGCTGCATTGGGCGGCGACATGCCCACGGAGTAAAGAAAACCGGGCGCCGTAAATTTAAGGTAACGGATCAGCGGGGCACTTCCTGCGATGTAGCCGCCGCAGCTTGCAAAGGACTTGGATAGCGTGCCCATCCAGAGATCGACATCTTTGGGATCAATGCCGGGAAAATGATGGGCAATGCCCCGGCCGCTGGGGCCCAGAACGCCCATGGAGTGGGCTTCATCGATAATCAGGTTGCATTGAAAGCGCTTTTTCAATTCGATCAGGCGCGGCAGTTCACAAATGTCCCCATCCATTGAAAAAAGGCCTTCAGAGCATATGAGGGCGCGCCGGTATTTATGGCGGACATTAGCGAGCTTTTTCTCCAAATCATCCGCGCGGCCGTGTAAAAAAGATATTCGTTTTGCGCCGGAAAGATATATGCCCTGCAGGATACTGTCGTGGCAGAGTGAATCGTGAAGGATCAGATCGCCGGATTCGAACATGTGACCGATGGTAGTGACATTGGTTGCATGACCGCTCACAAATACTACGGCGGCTTCGACGCCCACATGTTTGGCCAATCCCTCCTCAAGCCTTCGATGGATCAGCCGCTCGCCGGAAACCAGGCGGCTTGCCGATACGGAGGTTCCATAACGGTCAATTGCATCCTTGGCTGCGGCAATGACTTCGGGATGCCCGGAAAATCCAAGGTAATTGTAGCTTGAGAAATTCAGCATCTCAACGCCGCCGATAATGGTCCGGTTTTTGGCAGTCCCGTCGTGAATCTGAAAATATGGATTTTGGAGGCCTGCCCGTTCAATATCTGCAATTCGCTGCTCGATCTTCAAAACCTCCGGGAAAAAAGCAATATTCCAGCGCTCTGAATCCAAGCCCGTCGATTGTCTTACAGTGATACCGGATGCCTCTGCCGGTCTGGAGCCCTGAAAAACCGCATCCGATGGGAGTCGATTCTGAATGAGGATCAACAGGTCCTCCACCGTATTCAGTGTCGCGACTTCTTCATCCCGGATACGGATGGAGAGGTTTTCCTCCAGAACGCCAATTAATTCCATCATGGCGACCGAGTCCAGTCCCAGTTCGGAAATCGGAGTTTTGGGGTCCAAGTCTTCGATCTCCTTCATGGTGACATCGTAGAAAGCTTCTTTGAGTGCGCCTATGAGGTTATGATCAGAGCGTTGCATTAATTTTCCATCCCGTTATGCAGATTGTTGAATGCGGAGGCGATCAGAGGATTCAGCAAATGCTTGATTCGGGCGCATTAGCATTCATTCAGCCGAGTGCCAGGCTTTCCGTCGAGACAGACTCGTCGCGATCGTCAGGATGCCCGAGGTAGCCGCCCTCGAATAAAGCTTTTGTTCTTCTGCGCTGCAGTTTGCCACTGGATGTTTTGGGGATTGAACCTCGCGCAACGAGCACGACTTTTTCGACCGAAAGGCCGAAAGCGGATCGGACCTGTTCGCTCACTGCCCGCGCCAGATCCGCACTTTCCGTCATGGTAGTTTCTGCAATGATGATGAGCTTTTCTGTGGAATCTCCTTCAACGCTGAAGGCAACCACACTTCCTTTGCGAATGCCCGCAATTTCCTCCACGACCCACTCGATTGCTTGCGGTGGATAGTTCTTGCCGTTGATTATGACAAGATCTTTCTGCCTTCCCGAAATGTAGAGGTCGCCGTTCATCATGAAGCCCAGATCTCCGGTGTGAAGCCAGCCCCCCTTGAGCAACTGCCGTGATGCTACAGGATTCCTGAAGTATCCTGGAGTAACGCTCGGTCCTTTGAAAACAATTTCGCCAACTTGGCCTTCCGGCAGAGCGTTTCCTTTCTCATCCAAAATTTTGATTTCGTGGCCCGGGAAAGTACGCCCGCATGAGACCAACTCAAAACGGTCTTTAGGATTGATCGTCCTATCATCCGGTCTCACCGGCAAGGCGACGTTTCTCGATTCATAGGCATGGCGATTGATTACCAGCTTCCTCACCGGGCGATGCAAATGATCAAAAGCGATGGCAAGAGTTGCTTCCGCCATTCCGTAACACGGCATCAGGGCATTGGCATTAAGGCCTAATGGAGTGAAAGCGGCCAGGAAGCTTTCCATCGTTTTGGGATTGATTGGTTCTGCGCCACAACCGAGAACGCGGAGACATGAGAGATCGAGATTCTTGCCGTTTCGGGCCGCTCGTTTGGCAGCCAGGTCAAACGCAAAATTGGGGCCGAAAGTAATCGTGCCCCGGTATTTGTGAACCGTTTCCATCCAAACACCAGGATGTTTCACAAATGCAATTGTGGGGATGAACACGGCAGGGATTTGAGAGACAAGTGTCACGATCACAAATCCGATTAGGCCCATGTCGTGGTAAAGCGGCAGCCAGCTGATAGCACGGTCGAGGTTCGGATTGATCTCGACGCTTTTCATGATGGCTCTCGAATTCGCTATGAGATTACTGTGGGTTACGACAACGCCCCTTGGGGCGGATGTGGAACCTGATGTAAACTGCAGAAAACAAGGATCGTCCGGTTGCGTCGCAACACTTTCCAGCGCGGGCGGGTTTATCCCGCGCAACGTTTCAATGTCCAGGATCTTTTTCAAAGTTGGGACGCGGGCAAGAACCGGATTGAGCACATGTATAAGATCCGCTGTCGTCAGCAGAGCTTTTGCGCCGGAAACTCGCAAAATGCCTGCCGTGCGATCAATGTAGTTGTCCAATCTTCCAAGCGCTAAAGGGGGATACATAGGAACGGGCATGACGCCTGCGCTGACCGATCCCAGAAATGATAGAACGAAGTCCTCCGGCGAAGCCAATACAAGAGCGAGACGGTCCCCTTTTGCAAGACCCGTCGCGCGCAAGCATGCACCGATTCGCCTGGTTTCATTAGCGACTTCGGCGAAGGACCAATCTGCCGGTTTCAAATCATTGTCGAGGAACGTGTAGCCCTTGTGATGAAGGGATGCAGCGGTATCGCGTGCAGCATTAAGCGTTTCCACCATACAATCCTCATTTATCGAAACGCATCGCTTCATCAACTTTGAACTTTCCATCTGCTTCCAGCGGTTTGAATCGGCGATTGCGATTCGTTACAACAACATACCTATGGCATTAACGCAGCATTGAACGCTTCGAACATAGCCTTTTTTGGGTTCAGTTGCAACGAGTTTTACCGTTCATACGTTTTTCTAATCACAAATACCCTTTTTCTATATACCAGTCTGCCGTTTCCTGGATTCCTTTTTTTAGCTCAATTGCGGGGCTGAACTCCAGCCGGATACTCGCTTTTGATGAATCACAAAGCCAGAAAGGCTGCAGAAGCTCCTTTGCTTTTTGGCTGTTAATGGTTGTGATCATACCAGTTGCATGTGTCCATAAATCTCCTGCAATGCCCGCAGCCAATGCCGTCCATCGCGGGAGGGAAATGTGAATATACCGTTTTTTCAAAGCTTGCGCGATGGCCTCTCCAACGTCTTCCCACCGATAGATTTCGGGGCGGGAAATAAAAAATATTTCTCCGGAAGATGTATTAATTCCACTGGCCTTAATACATGCTTCGCTGAGGTCGTCCACATGGATAAGGCTGAAGCGTCTGGATATCGTGCCGGGCGTAAACATCCAGCCTCTTTTAATCATGCGGAAGATTAGAAGAGTTTCCATGTCGCGGGGGCCGTATACGGCGGAGGGGCGGAGAATTGTGACCGGCCAGGCATTTGAAAATTTTAAAACCTCCTCTTCGGATTTGAGTTTGCTTTCTCCATACCAGGAAATAGGATTTGGTTTTTCATTTTCGTCAAGCATATTTCCGTTTTTGCTGGGCCCGGCAGCAGACAGGCTGCTCACGTAAACAAAGCGATTCAGGCCGGGGTTGACCTCCGCGACCGCTTCCAAAAGCCGCCGCGTGCCGTATTGATTTGCTTCAATAAACTGTCTTCGGTTTGCGGCCTTGATTACCCCGGCAACATGAAAAACTGTGTCAACCCCGCGCGCGGCATCCCGAAGCGCGGCAGGATTGCTCAGGTCTCCTGCGACCAGGCGGATGCCGGGTTTCCGGATCGGCTGCGCTTTGCCGGAGTTTCGAATGAGACAGGTGACGGACCATCCCCGCTTTAAGAGCATTTCCACCAGATTCCCTCCAACAAATCCGGTAGCTCCGGTGACAAGAACTCTTCGGGCCGAAATATTCAACATGAGCCTCCCGCAAAAACAAACGAATCCAATATCTCACCGCAGAGACGCGGAGAACGCAAGGCGCGCAGAGAAATTATAAGAAATTTCTGCGCTCTTGGTGTCCTCTGCGCCTCTCAGACAGGCTCCTAGAGATCCATCCGGAAACCCTCTTTTTCTCGATTTCACGGACCAGAAGTCCTTTGTTCTCAATGTCGATATTTGCAAAAAACGGCTTTCCGGATGAGCCTCTAGAGAAGCAGCACGGCAACAATTGCAAGCGGCGCCATCAAATAGGCCGTTGTGTCGAGACCTGCAACAGGCACCAAGTAAAGGCTGGTGAGAACAGATCCGATGCAGCCCCCGAGGAGATCGGCAGAATACATTGGAGTGATGACCTCTCTCTGGTCGCGAGTGTTCCGCATGCTGGCATATGAAAAGATTCCTGCCAAAAGGAAGCCGGTCATAAACAGCATCAAAAGGCTCCACGCCAGCCCCGCTCCTTTCCCCAGGTCAAATTCGATGCCGATGAAAGCGCTCAGAATGGCAAGGGCTAGAAACAGGCAGACTCCGGTCGATTTGCGTGGCCGCGTATCCACTCTTGGTATAAGAAATGCGCCCGAAGCAAGCCCTGCCATAAAACCAGTCAGAAGTATTCCGACATCCTGATAGAGAATGCCATTTTTTGTTTGAAAATAAAGTATTACTGCCGTTTCCAACACCATTCCGGCAAATCCGGCGATGCCGGCCAGAACTGCTCGTCGCAAGCGCCATCGTGTTCGACTCATGCATAAAAACAAAAAACTGAGCCCGATCAGCCACCAGAGGATTGACCTGCGATACTTCGAAAGATCAAGAAAACTCAGGTCAAATGAATTGAAAGAAGGCATCAGCTTTGACAGCCAGATCATCAGAGTATATTGGTAGCAGATCGGCTGGACATCCGTATTGACAGGCGCAGCGCCAGACGCGAGCAATCTCTCCATTCTGAAAAATCGGTCGTTGGTATACACATATCTCAAGTAGTCTGCCGAAACGAGTTTTGCCTTGATCCATCTCGATTGCAGCCGTGAAATCAAAAGCGAGGAATCCTTCGTCAATGGTCGCCGGGATCCGACCACGACATTGGTTTCAAAAGGAATAACCATGTGATAGGGGAACGTCAATTTAACTGCCTGATAGACACTGATAATGCGGCGTGCCTGCTGCTGGGTCCAAATACTTTCAGAAGATTGGAGGCTGAAAGCAAGAATGCCATTGAGGTTAAGCTGTGAACGGCATTGTTCAAAAAACTCCTTTGTGTAAAATCGATTGGCTTGGCCTGAAGCGGGTTCGGGCATGCAAACCAAAATAAGATCATATTTCAGCGATCTTTTCAGGAACTTGCGAGGATCATCAATTGTGATTCGTACCTTATCGCTCTTGAGCGATTTTTGAATTTCGGACGGCAGATGAGGCAAGGCGACAGACAACAAAGCCGGATTCAGTTCCACATAATCGACAAGGATGGGGGAGTGTGCCAATGCTTCCCGAACGGTTCCCCAGATTCCACCTCCCAGTACCAGGATTCTTTCCGGTTTTGGATGCTGAAGTGCTGCAATGTGAACCAGTTCTTCAGCGCGTGTTCCGTCTGTATCGAACAGCAGAGCATCATCCTCAAAGACGGAGACCTGCCCCTCCTGAAGCGTGACCGTGATGCGGGAGTATGGAGAATCCTGCGTCGCAATCAGATATGGGTGAGTCCAAGAGGTCATAAAACGGTCCAGCGCCGGTGCTTTCCAAACCAGCAGCAATAAAACTCCAACCAGCGTTGCAGCAGTAATTCGAATCCACCGCGCATTTTTTTCCTCTCCGGATAGGAAAACCGCTCCTGCGGCAAGGAGCGAACAGATCAATCCAATGCAGAAATTCTGGAAGCCGAATTTGAGTAACAGGGTGGCACAGATTCCGCCGGCAAGACCTCCCAAGCTTTCAATCCCGTAAGCCACAGCCAATGTTTTCCCATCCTTGATATACACTTTGGCTGCCCATTGAAAAAGAAGCCCGAGTATCAGGCCAAGAGGCAAAATCGATGAGAACAAAACGAATAGTTGGGAGTGCAACGGAAGATAAGCCCCGGATGTGCCTGCAAATAAGAGGCGTGCATAACGAACAAACGCGATATCCAGAGGAAGGCTCACGGAAAACAGAACAAAAAGAAAATTGATCCGGCTGTAGGACGGAAGGAATCCTTGCCTGCTGATCATTGCGCCGCAAGCACCGGAGAACAGCCAAATTCCTATTGTGAGAATATAGATCAGCTCAATGCCATAAGAGGCCACACTGAGTTCGCGCAACAGAACCACCTGGCCCAATATGCCGACAAATCCGATGGCGAAAAGATACTCCATATGGATAAATCAGAAGCCGGAAGCCGGAAGCCAGAAGCCGGAATGATTCAGGTTTTGTTGTTGCCAGAAATATATTGGAAGTAAGGTATCGGGATTCATCGCGATTTGAATTCTGGCTGCTGGCTTCCGGCTTCTGGCCTCTTCTTTGGAATTTCGGATTCGCTGAAAACCTCGGTTTGGAAGACCTGAAATCTTGCATCGCGCTTCCAGCAGCCCTTTGATAATCCGGCTTTTATACAGAGGTTGTC
>JAHFUH010000570.1 GCA_023265215.1 Acidobacteriota bacterium | reverse complement strand
GGTTGCGGTTTTCCGCCCGCCGTTTTGCGAGTGCCGGTAGACATCGATAATCGTGTCCGGATCTGTTCCCACAATATAATTCGATCCCATTTCAGCGGTGCACGGCCGATCCGTGCTGTCCCTCAAAGTGATACACGGAACATTAAGGACGGTTGTCTCTTCCTGGACTCCGCCGGAATCGGTGAATACAACTTTTGCAGATGCCATCAGCTTGAGAAAATCGAGGTACCCCAGCGGGTCAATGAACCTGATCGCTGAATGAAGCTTGCACATCTGATCCACAGTCAGGAGTTCGCGGGCTCGCGGGTGCATGGGAAAGACAACCGGCATGTCCAGGCCGATGACTTCCATCGCGGCAATGATGCCGGAGAAGCCCGCGGCATCCTGGATATTCGGCCGATGGTGCATTGTCAGAACCGCGTATCCGCTGTCCGGCAGTTCCAGCGCGGGCAGAATCCTGGACGCACGGGCTTTGTTCCAATACCGCCACAAAGCATCAATCGTGACGTTCCCCGCCAATACGATTTTTGATTTAGGAATACACTCGCGGAGCAGGTTGTCGACCGCTCCTTGCTCCGTGCAGAAGAGCAGATCGCTGAGGTGATCGGCTAGGATGCGGTCTATTTCCTCGGGCGTATTGCGGCTCGGGCTGCGCAATCCCGCGTCAACGTGAATGACCCGGATACCCATTTCGGCAGCGATGAGAACACAACCGATGGCGTGGTGGACGTTGCCGACCACAATGACGCAATCCGGCCGATACTTATTCAGCAGCGGTTCGAATCGCAGCATGATGGTGGTGAGCCGGGCCGCGACGCTGCTGCCATCCGAATCCAGGCTTTCAGCAGGATCGGGTATGGCGAGCTGCTGGAAGAAGAGTCCGTTCATCCTCCAGTCTCTTTGTTGGCCCGTGTGCACCAGGATCGATTCCATGGCCGGCGGCTGATGCAACGCGCACATAAGCGGGGCGATTTTAATAAAATCAGGCCGCGTCCCTGCGACCAGCATGACTTTCATATATTTTCCAGGAAGAGCTATCCGGATTAACTATCGTAAATCTTTAGGATCCTTAATGAGGACGGCCGGAAAATTTCGCAGGATGAGCAGCTGAGCGAGGCTCAAGACCATTCCCTTCCACAACACCAGAGGGCATTTTGGACTGATCCGGACCGGCTGATTCTGTAAACCAACCGCGGATTGCACGGCGAGTCAGATCCGAGATCCCATGAAGCCCATGAGCAGCGCAGAATTCCCTCAGTGCGGTATATTCTCTTTCCGATAACCGGAAACTCACGATCCTTATTCGCCTGTCAAATCTGGAAATAGCCATGATGATGCTCCAACAATTGGAAAGGTTCAGAACGCGCGCCGCGTAGCGACGCTCTGAATTTAGCCCCGCCTTTTAAGGCTGGGAATAATAGGAATAAGAACATGCGTCGCGTAGCGACGCTTGACCTGGATGTCGAACAATCGCAATTCAATAGTTATAGTTAGCCATCGCTACCGGTCGTGAGAAAAATTGAAGTCAAGGCGCGAAGCGCCGGCAGTAAATAGCCCCGAGCGTCAGCTCGGGGTGAACGGATATCCCAGTGCGAGGCCCAAAGGGCCGGCACCGGCAGGAGTTCGAAGTGCCGCGCCTTCGGCGCTCATCACCGCTTCAATTCCATTCCCGGCCTGACGGCCGGGCCTACTCACTTTCGGCCCTTCGGGCCTATCATCTTGATTGAAAGTCTGATTCTGATTCTCGATTATTCTCACAACCTGGCACAGAGCTTTCTCCATGCTTGTACGCAAAACAACAAATGCTGCTTCAATGCACACACTGCCGGTCCGCTGGTTTTACGCTGCACTCATCGATTTCCACCGAAATTGAGCGCTGCAGAAGAGTCACAGAAACCACCAGCCTGGCCGGTCCCCTCGCGCCGACCAGGATTCCCTCAACCCCCGAAAGCGAGCCATGTTCTATCCTCACTTTTTGGCCCGCATGCATGTAAGGAACAGGTTCTACCTGCACCCCCGAAGCGATCACAGCCTGGATAGACGATATTTCTGCTTCGTCGACCGGATGCGGACTTTTCCCAATCCCAACCACACGCACGACGCCGGGCGTAATCAAAATCGGAAGACGGTTTCTTATATCGAACCGGCAAAATAAATAGCCGGGGAAAAGCGGAAGATTCAGCTCTCTGATGCGGTCAGACCAGCGGCTCTTCTTGCAGTAAAGCGGCAAGAAGCCTTCATACCCTTTGAAAAGCAGAGCGGCCGCGATCATCCGTTCATGGCGGGATCGCACTTGCAATGCATACCAGGGAAGGGCAATGCTCGAATGAATCCCAACCTCAGGAGTTCCTCTCCCAGTTTGTTCCACAGGTCTTCCTTGACCAGCTATAGGATTTAGGATTGTTGCGCGTGTAAGCTACCGCCTTAACAGTCCCAGTATCGTTTTTGCAAAACAATACTGCCCGGCGGTATTCTGGCTCCTACTCAACTTACGCCTTAGCTATAGCAAGGAGTGTGCCAGTGACGATAAGTCTTTATTATGCAGATACTTATTATTAATACGCGCCGAATTAGGGCTGCTCTTTTGTAAAGCTGCTCTTACAAGCCGTACAGGCGCAGATCCTTCGTCAGGCCGTTAATTGTTGCGATAGCAAAGGTTTATTTAATTATTGAAATCCGGCGGGAGATTGTAAAGGCGGGTTACATCTGCAGTGTGCAAAGTGGATATATTGGAATTCCCTGGATCGGATTTGAATATCGAATGTCGAACAAGGAATGTCGAACTGACAAGAAAATTCTTCGGGATTCAAAATTTCGCAGCGGTCTGCAGAGAGTAGCCAGGAGTGAGCGAAGGAGCCCCTGGCAGGAAATGCGCATGCAAAGATGCTTGAAGAAGGGCATGCGCGACAATCGAACCAGCATTTCAGGAGCGCCGAAGGCGCGGCGCAGCAAAGCCCAGGGTGAAGGAGCACGCGGTAGCGGGCTCCGAAACCCTGGGTACAGAAGGAAATGTGCAGGGAGCCCTGCAAGGGCGGCACAGTCGACTGCGCCGCCCTTACAGTGCTCCTTCTCTTTGCCTCCTAACCCAGGGCTTCGGCCGCTTTGCGGCCTTCGCCCTGGGCTTTGCTGCGTCGCGCTTTCAGCGCTGGGACTTGCTCTCTCTTAGCTTGACGCACATGCCCTTTAGGGCTCTTTGCATGCGCATTTACTACCAGGCGTTCGCTTCGCTCACCTCGTATACATATGAAATTCGTCCGGATTCCGGACAATCCAAGACAGGTTATTCAATCATTGAATAATATCATTTTAAATCAAATGCTTATTCAGTATATGAATTATTCTTCCACTATCATCGTCCGGATTTCGGACATTTAAAAAAAATACCCAAATTTGTTTTTTAGCCCTCCCATCTTCCTCATATCTTTGCTTCATTGCTGATTTTGTTGGGGATCGGGTTCGGCGCAGCGGGGTTGATATCGTGGTGATGCTTTGCTGCGCTTTTGGGCATCGTGTATAACAACCGTGCCATCCTAAAATTTCTCAGACGGGATGTCGATGGAGCCGCAAGCGATTTCGAGTGCGTCATCCGATTGAATCCGGAAATCGCCGCTGCCCACAACAACCTGGGCCTTATCTATGAAGCTAGGGGAGAGTTAAACCTGGCAATAAGTGTTTTTCCGCGCGCCATGCAAATTAGTCCCGGCTATACGGAATCCTATTTCAACCGGGGAAGAATCCTGGCCATGATCGGCGACCCGACTACGGCGATCCTGGATTTCGACAAGGCTATCATGATGCATCCCGAAGACGCGCTAGCTTACTTTCAACGGGGTTCCACTCGCCTCCTGCAAGGAAAAGCTGTCGAAGCGGAAGATGGTCTTGAGAAAAGCATAGCTATTGGACACAATATCCGAATATTC
>JAHFUH010000569.1 GCA_023265215.1 Acidobacteriota bacterium | reverse complement strand
GCTCGGATGCCGGTTTGCACCCCACCCGTAGATCCAAGCAATAATTCGGGAGACCGTGACGAGCAAGATCCACATTTTGGGAAGGGGGGGGGGTAGGGTTGGACCCTTGGCCCCGCCGCCGCTGCGAGGGGGACCCAACCGCCACATCCATAACTATAAAAAGATTTTCGTACAGCCTTTTGTTTCAAAGTGAAACATGTATGTTGATTTCTGCGAGTGAAACAATTTCATCCCAAAACATCGGCGCTCTTCTTTGACATGCTGCTTATACCGGTCCGCAATCGGATTTTACTA
Source organism: Acidobacteriota bacterium (assembly GCA_023265215.1). Taxonomy (GTDB): domain Bacteria; phylum Acidobacteriota; class UBA6911; order UBA6911; family UBA6911; genus UBA6911. The sequence goes on along the minus strand of JAHFUH010000569.1, from coordinate 3,627 downwards.
TCGCATAGCTTTTGAGATTCAATCCCATTATTTTGCTAGGCGCGGGGGGTGGACATTGGGCATCGGCACCAAGGTCAAGTTCCAGGTCCGGTATCGGTAGTATTTCGGTCGCTGGAAAGAACCGTCAACCCGCGTCCTTGATGATACCGCATTCAGCCACCTTTTGGTGATCGCCGTCACCGCCGGTTTCGAAGCACTGGTGTATCGTGCAAGACCGGATCCGTATGATCCCGCTGATTCTGGCCATCGATGAATCCGGCGGAGCCACCCGGGCGATCCCAGGAGGACAGATTACATGCATGCCATAATTGATTGCCTGAAACAGCGCATCTTCGGAGCCCCGACTGTCAAAGAAATTTCTGATGACGACTCCGCCCCTCAAAAGGGCAAATGGAAGAGCGTAAGAGGCTGGTTGATTCTGGCCATCATCTGCTTGATTTTGCAGTCGTTATTTATATGGGGCAACATTGAATCTTTTCTCTGGTGGACCTCAGACGACATAATTAGTCCCAACCTGAAGTCAATCGCTTGGGCCTCGATAGCTCACGATGCCGTCATGATTTGCTACGGCGTGGTCTTGATCGTGTTTTTCTTTGGCAAGAGACGTGTCGTCCCAAAACTGATAATGCTCTGGTTCGGCTTGGACGTAGTGGGGAAAGTCGTCATTGCCGCGATCAATGCATACGCGCTCGGCATCAACAAGAAGCTCGATGTCATAGCGGAACACTACATTGCTCCGCAGAGTCCAGCCGTTTCGATATGTGCGCTCCAGGATTGGGCTTCCCAGCTAAATGGAGGCATAGTTGCGGCTCTGGTGCTCGCCGGCATCATGATTCCCTATTTCCTGATGTCCAAGCAAGTGAAGGCAACCTTCGTCAGGTGATAAATTCGAAGGCTCCTCGCGCTTGACTCGGCGCATTGGAAGCTCCAAGAGCAATCCATGGAATCTGGCGAGTAGGGTTGGCGGATATTTCTAATTCGAAACCCAAAATCATGCAACCGGGTGTTTCCTACAGAAGCCGCCAGATATTTTCGCAAACAGCATTCGGAGTCTCAGTCGTAGCCGGGCAAAGAATGATCGGAAGGCCGACGATTGCCACAGATCAACGTCGCCGAACATCATAGGCATATTTCTTCCCCCCCCCCCATTTTATCGGTGCGTTCCTATTTTACACGCTAATTCTACCGGTACAAAGCCGGCCTGTCAGTTTCCAATATGCCCGTCTCGGGGGAGTTTGGCCCGTTAAAGAGCTTTAAAGAGCATCAAGCCTATAGGAAATATGAATGTTTGTAATATAATCATTAAGCAACGCCCTCCAAGCTGTCTTATTGCAGTTTGCGTTGCCTATTATGATCATCAACCGAGATTCGCTATCGGCGAATCAGGAAGAGGGGGACTGATATGAAATGCTTTCCTCTAATTTTGGTTGTGGCCTTGATCACCGCAGTCGCCAATTGCACGCTTGTATACGGACAGGATTCGAAAAATGCCTCTGCTTGCCAAGACATCATAACCAACTCCTCAACATCCACTCTCACGGATCGCATCGACGGATACTACTTCGCCGCACTGTGTTATTGGAAAATAGGGGATGGGGATAATGCCATGCTCGCTTTTGCTAAGGCCGAAGTTCTAGGCAGAAAAACAGCGAAAAATTCTACTGCCATAAAGGCGAGGGAGGGGCTGGAAAAATTGTACAGGTCCCTTCATAACAACCTAACGATAGGCATCGAGAAGGTCTACAGGAGAGCGGAAGATTCGCTTTCAGAATTAGATAAATAAATCACCCGCGGAGTCTATTGCTTCTATTATTCGATTAGGATCGACTATTTCAAAATTATTTCGGCGTGCCTTTTGGAAACGGAATACAGGAGGAGAAATCCGTGGCGGGACGCTGAATGGCTGCTAACTCCCCCGAAGTCAAATGGGAATTAATCCGGATGGCCTGTAAATCAGATGCGTCTGGTTGGGTATCGACGATCAAGCAAGCTGATTTAATAATTGCATGTATTTCGGGCGGCAATAATGCCAATCCAGGATCAAATTCCAAGACTCTTTTCATCGCAACTCCACGTGAATGGGTTCATTCTGTTCTTGAACCTTAATCTTCGTCTCACGCGTGTCGGTAATAAAACTCTTGCACCGGATCGGGTGAGTATCCTGGTTGCACAAAATCACGTGCATGCCCTCAAAGCCATTGATTTTATCGCCGGGAAACCAGCTTGAGTCCTCCATGTATGCAGGGATGCACAATATCTTCAGTCCGGCAGAACTGGCTCGGATCCTATCTTTTACTTTCAGCGAAAAACCAGGGCAATCAACATCCATGCAAATTAACACTCCGATACACGTGTCCCCAATCTCATACACCGGGTTCTGATCAAGATCTTCGATTCCTTTCGTATAGCCATCGCTCCCGACCTTTAAGTATTTAATTCGATTCTGTCCTTCAGACAGCAAGATTCCACGGCAATGATCATCTTCCGAAATGGCCGCGACGATAATGGATTCAGGATGGGTTGCTTGCGCCTTTTCAATTTCCTCTGGGGCGACCCTTTCAGGAAAGACGATAAGATCCGCGGATGGATCCTGAAGCTCGCTCGCAGTGAGGACACACGATATTCGCATGGGACTCTCTTCTTGAATTCGCAATTATGCTCCCGATATGTTACCTCACCCTCCTTCATGAATGCCTGAGCAAGATGGATAAAATGCTGGCGGAAGGCGGTGAGCGATGAAAAACCGCACTTCTGTACCGGTATCGAGAACAACAAGTCTGGGGACAGTTTACCAAAATAAATAAAGGGAATTTGATTATTGCTCGATTTAATCTTATGGGAATCAAATTACGGCAAGGCATGGCATGGCGCGGTTAGTCTTCTCCGCATAGCCTGTGGATGGACTGGGCAATGACGGCGCACAAAATAATGGATTGCCTTACCCGCCCGCCAGAATAACGCCCGGCATGTGGAGGCGATTATCTTCTCGATCTAATTCCCTTTTTTGGGGGAAGCCGTTACCCCTTAATCCAATAACTTTAAAAGACAGCATGCGAATTGTCGATCATTTTGACGAAAAGTCGTTTCGATTTGCGGGATTTTGGCATAGTCTTGCCAACCAGTAATCAAAAAGCAGTAATTCTTTGTATCATTATATTGGGATGGCTTAACTAAGGAGATAGTCAAATAAATGGCCGGATCAACATTTCAGACAAATCCTTTTGACCTCAACAAGCTTCTCGATGACTGCCAAAGCGGAGTTCTTCAGTTGCCCGATTTTCAACGTAGCTGGGTATGGGATGAAGAACGCATAAAGAGTTTGATCGCTTCCATCTCCCGAGCTTTCCCTGTGGGGGCGTTGATGTCACTTGAGATCGGCGGGCCGGTGAATTTCAAGCCTAGACCCGTTGAGGGTGCGCCGCCAGAGGCAAAACAAGTTGTCCCTCACTCACTTCTGCTTGACGGCCAGCAACGGCTTACCTCCCTCTATCAGGTAACCCTGCGTGGGAAGGTCGTAGAGACTGTCACTCCGAAGAACAAGAAGGTCAAACGGTGGTTTTATATAGATATCCGGAAGGCACTTGATCCTTCCGCAGATCGCGAAGATGCGATTATAGGGGTACCTGA
>JAHFUH010000568.1 GCA_023265215.1 Acidobacteriota bacterium | reverse complement strand
GGACTCCGGCATTCTTGCAGGCTGAGTGCCAAGCACCATCATAGGACTTGATAGGTTGGCCGTCCCGGTGGAAAACCCAAGGACACACAATTCCTCTTTGGCGCTGAAGCCTGTCAGTGTCCGCTCTCTGGGATTCGAGAAGCTCCCTCAGTTCCTTTGTGAAAGGGAAAACCCGACCTTCATCATTTTTAGTAGTTCCCGGATCCAGGAGGACTGTACCGGTACGGAAATCGATCTGCCTCCATTGAAGTGTCAGCCCCTCCTGCTTTCGACATCCGGTGATGAAATAAAAGGTCATTAATCGCTGAAGCGCCAAGGGCAAATGCCTGATGACGGCCCGAAACTGGTCCTCTTCGAAAAAGCCGGTGCGCACATTGTTTTCTTTGAGTGCAGCAATATATGGCTTACTGAGAATCTTGCCAGCCCTGACTCCGAGCGAGAATGCTCTCTTCAGAATTGCCAACTCCCGGTTGATCGTGGCATTGGAGGCTCCCTGTTCCTGGCGCGTTAGGATGAACTTTTCGACGGTAGAGGTAGTGATGCTCACAGCCCGTCGTCCTCTAAAAAATGGGCTGATGTGCAAGCGCAGCCTACGTTCTACATCGCCCAGAGATTTCTTGTGGTTGATCCGATAGTTGACGACGACATCTTCGGTCAGCTCGTCGATTTCGACTCGCCCCATCTTAGCACTGACTGGAACACCCCGGGATATGTCGCCTTCGCGTGATTGCAGAAGCCGCTTGGCGGTAGCGAAATCGGTCGTGTGGGTATTCTCGCGTTCGGCTTTGCCGCTCTTATAATACTTGATCCAGAAGATATTGGATTGGCGAACCTGTTTAGATTTCCTGCCTTTGTATTTCGGTCTGTAGATCATTCCCACGGCTCACCTTCCTTTTTGGGGGCGATGAACCGCGGCAATTTGTCGCGGGAAAATGAGATATAGGGTACAATCTTTTTAACCACATGTCCTCCGTGTAGGATGTGGGGCCAGGGTCTGTCGGTTGTTTCCGCAACCGGCTGACCCGCTCCAGTTAGATGCTACTTCGAATATTTCTTGATTATGTAGGAAACCCCCTCCCGGACATATCTGGAAATCGGCAGCTTCTCCCTTTTTGATATCTTTTCCAGAGCCTGATACTCCTCGTCTGTTAGCCGCACAGCTACGAGATGACTTTTGCGTTCGGCATCGGGAATCAATTTTTGTCCAGGTTTGGGAGTCACGGAGTTTGTATAACATAGTGGTTACATATTGTCAATCGCTATCAAAACCATCAGCATTCCCTTTGCATCTCTCGACCAGCAAATCGAGGTCGGCACGGTCTACATATATTCTTCTAGCCTCGATGTCTCCGGCGCGGCGTACAACGATTCCGCCTTTTCTGCGACGACGAGAACAGGGCAGGTTGACGCGCGGAATCAAGCCGTCAGCAATGTAATCGCGGAGGGTCCAATAGCTGAGTCCCAAATAGTCGGCGGCGTCATGAAGATTCATCAGGCGAGGTTGGGACGCACAGGATTTCATATCCTGTGCGCCCTCTGTCCTACCTTTAAAATCAATACTTTGGGTCATGACTTTGCCCGGACTTTGCCCGTTTCCAAGGATTAATCCGAGAGACAGCCTCGAATCTTTTTCTCCGCTTGGTGCGCTTCATTCCCTTTATTCGCAAACTTCCCACAAGTCCCAATTTGTATCTGAAAAAAGCCACCGCGAATAAAGAGTGGAAATGGAATTAAGAGTAAGATGAAATTAATGCGTTCATGTACTGCTTCCTTGTTGCTTCCCCGGGCAGCACCAGAGCTCGCCGCTTCGGCCACCTGTCTCAGGCCTATTCACAATGACCAGCTCTCTATCAAGGAGTGTGTCTCTTACATCGTCGAGTTTTTTCGCTTCAACATGAGCAACCTTGGCAATTTCTCCTCTCCGGACAAGTCGTTTTGCTCGCACAATGCGTAGGCAGCGTTGGAGCACCCGTTCGAAATCACTCTCGCCAACCCTTGCAGCGAATTGCATTGCATCATGCTGCCAACGGCGCGCAACAATGATGGCAGCGTCCGCATCTGAAAGGGTAACCACCAATTTAGCCGGGCCATCAGCCACGCCTGGATGGCCAGCTGCAACAAGCATTGCTAGCTTTACGGTCATGGGAGTCAAGCGTTGGAGCATTGCCCGCGAGCTCTCATGCATTTGAGGATTCGAGCATTCGTTCTCTAAGAAAGCAGCATAGTCATCCAGGCGAGAAAGCACATTAGGTTGAAATTTTACTTCAGGAGCTCGCTCACATGTTGCCCATCTGTGGAGCCGCTTGATCCATGCAATTAATTCATTGCGAATTTCCTCAACACTTGAACCAGTTTCATAGAATGGACGCCGGGGTGGCTTTCGTTCCGGCATAATAATGGCAAAACGCGGAAGCAATCCCGAAATGATGTCTTGTTCAACGAGAAAATCGAAAATCGCAGGCGTAGTTGCACCAAGGATTGATAGGTGGGGTTGTTCTATATGATCGAAATCCTCGATAGTATCCCCACCTTTGATGCGTTTGCTGTGTCGACGGTAAGTATAGCTTTCACCCCCATAGATTGTGAGAAGCAATCCACGAAGGCCAGCCATGTATTTCGCGTGATGCAGTTTGGTTAGAAGCTCGCCAAATTCATCGACATAGACAGTTGTACAGTCGCTGGGTCTTAGAGCTAATTGTTCAACAAATCCCTCCGGCGAAAAATGCTCGGCGCACAGACTATTTTCAATCGCGCTGCCTTGAACATCGCGGGCAAAGCTCTGGCTAGTGGATTTGCGAGATATTGTGCTGCTTCCTATTACAAGAACATATAGGTTTGTCGGAAGCCCTTTCGGATAAGGTGCTAATTGAGCCCGTACGTTCGGCGTTGCACTTGAGAGTAGAGTGAGTGCACCTGCTTCGTGATATTCCGGCGCGGCATCAGTGCGCATGCCTGCGTATTCGATCCAGCGTGTCAAGTAATGATCTTGCGAGCAAGGAGATGAATAGCACTCTTTCCGGATGGCATCCGGCTCCTCACGTTCAATCTCGCCGGGTATAGGTGTTGGTGGTTGTTTTGAAGTAGAAGATAATTTCGTTTGTTTGCCATATCCAGTATTGGCAAGAGCGCGGGCTGCGACCCTAAAATCTCCCTTATGATTGAGAACAGCGAACGCTGCAAACCTACTATATGTTGTTTCTGTTTCAAATTCCGTGCTAGTTGAGAATACTTTGAGCCGGTCGAGGTTCTTCCAGTTTGTTGTTGCAGAGATTCCAACTTTTTTACCAGGGCGGCGCCAGTACGTTACATTTCCTCGGGTGTAGACGCTCTTCCATCCGTGTCTGAGAAGAACCTCATCCCATGTCGCACGGCGATTGAATTCATCTCCTGGCCTGTCACCTGTAGAATTGTTGGTTGTACCGGTACAATCCTTTATTGCTGGCATTTGGTCAAAAACGCGGGCACAGCTTAACAGGATCTCTCGGTCTTCGGGAGTAATGACGGGGATATTTGTGAGACTCCCTTGTATTAAAAGATATGGGTTGCCAGTTTCATGGCAGCCAAGCGGCGACCCAGGCAGAAGAAAATAGCCGCCCTCTCCTCTGGTCTCGAACAACACAACGATCTTTGATTCGCCGACTGCCGAATCACCATGTCGTCGAGCAAGTTTTTGGCTACCACTTACAGCCATGGAGCATCGATAGATGTAGTGGAATCCTCCCGATGGGGTCTGCACGATTACAAGGTTCTTCAGCAATTCCGCTCCACCTTCGTGCTTTTCGACGAGTTCGCGCCAATCGTTTGCAAACTCTGGCGCATCAATGTCGAGGGCTTCTAGGTTGCCTGAAATCACACCGCCGATAGCCGCAATGCCGAGAGATTGATGGTTTTCGTACCAGGAGCGGATGGTGTCTATATCCA
>JAHFUH010000567.1 GCA_023265215.1 Acidobacteriota bacterium | reverse complement strand
TGTTGACCCCGAATTATTCGCAGCAGTCGCCGGAACAATCACACCCCGAAGGGCAGCTCCCGGCTTCTTGCGTAGGGGTGCTGCTTATTCCCACGATTTCGATTTCAAATGTCAACGATTCACCGGCCAGGGGATGATTCAAATCCATGGTTAATTCTTCGTCATCCAGTTGAACGACGCGGGCGGGAACCTGGTTTCCTTCCGGAGTGACGAGACCGACAATCATGCCGACCTGCACGTCCATGTCCGGGGGAACTTCGGATCTGGGGACTAATTGCATCATGTCGGCATTTTTTGGTCCGTAGGCATCTTCCGGCGAAAGGGTAAACACCTTCTTTTCATTCAGAGCCATTCCCAGGAGTTGGGATTCAAATCCTTTAATCATCTTCCCTGCGCCCATATGTACTTCCAGCGGATGGCGTCCCTGGCTGGAATCGAACACATGACCGCTTTGCAATGTTCCTGTGTACTCCACGCTGATATAACTTCCGTTCTCAACTTTTTCCAAAATAATCTCCTTCGGTTATGCCTCGGGTTCGTGTGCCCGGGGTTGCGGCAGATGAAGTGCGAGCCCTGAATAGGCCGATCCATCAGTCCTTCCATAACATCCTTATATTATCTGAAACTGAATTAAGCGGCACCCCCAAAAAAGTAATCGACCACGCCTAGAAGGCGTGGCTTTGGCCTGCCCCGCACAGCGCTGACTGCGGGACACACTTGACACTGGGGGTAAAGGCGTTGTGAAAACAGCCCGGAGATGCCAGCTTCAGCGCTTTAGAACGCTGCCCCGTTGGGGCAGAACGTAAACGGCGCTGAATCTCCTGGTTGTAGCCTCAGTGTCACGTGTGGGTAACAGTCAGCGCACAGCGGCGCGATTCGCCTTGACTCTCGGGGTCGGTATCGGGGTCGGCATTTGAAACCGGGGGCAAAGTAATGGAGTACCCGTTGGAGATAGTTTTTCTTGATTTGGACCCAGATAGGGATAGCGACCCAACCCCGAAGTTCTTTCGTTCTATGTTGACAAATTCATCGACGGCACGCCGGAACGGCTTAGCCTGTCAAGGTCGCACGGCCATGGGCCGTAGGTTTGCCTGGTACTTAAGTAGCCTTGCGGTCCCTTTATTTAATATCACTTACGATTGATTTGTTTTTATATTGCCTGGTTTTGTGGGATGGATTCGATCCGCCGGCCCTTGGGTTGTGAGCCGCGCTTATTAATGTCATTCGTTCTCCCATTCCGAATTCGCACCCATCGCAGAATTTTGTCTTCCCTAAATGGTGTAATTCGTGATTTATTCATCTCTTTTTTCTCTATGATCAGCATTGGCAATATAAATAATTTTGAATCTCCAGGCGATTTATATGAAAGATAAGAAATTCGGCAGGGATCTTACCGTAGGCAGCATTCCGAAACACCTGATAAACTTTTCGCTCCCCATGCTCCTGGGCAATATGCTCCAGAGCAGCTACAGCATTATCAACATGATCTGGGTGGGACACATCGTTGGAGCAGAGGGACTTGGAGCGACTGCCGTCAGTTTTCCGATCATGTTCATACTAATCGGAATTGCCGCAGGCGTATCCATGGCGACGGCCGTGCTGGTAGCCCAGTTTTACGGCGCAAAAAAATTGGGCCAGTTGAAAATGGTGGTCGACAACTCGGTTTGTCTGCAACTAGTCTTGAGTACAGTCCTGATCACCTGCATGATTCTTTCGACCAATCCCTTGTTGAGATTAATGGATACGCCCCCGGAGATCTTTTCCATGGCTTCCAGCTATCTGAAAATTTCCCTCTCGGGCATCATTTTTCTATACCTTTCGTTTACCATCAGTCAGATCCTGCGCGGACTTGGCGACTCCATCAGGCCATTGATGTTCATGGGTACCGGAGTCGTCCTGAACGCAATACTGGATCCGTTCCTGATTATGGGGATATTTCCGTTCCCGAAGCTCGGATTGAACGGTGCCGCTTTGGCATCCGTTATCTCGCAGGCAATCAGTCTGACCATCGCTCTGACCTACTTGAATCGCAAGAGCCACTTGGTTTCCATACAGTTTCGTAGGTTGCGATTTGACAGGCATATCACGTGGTTGATTGCCAGGATTGGCTTCCCATCAACGATTGAGCAGTGCTTGATATCTGTCGGATCGGCCTTCGTCACGAAATATGTGAATTTCTTCGGTCCAGCCGCGATCGCCGCGTTTGGAGCCGGCAGCAGGATTGACATGGTAGCGATGATGCCCGCAATCGCAATCGGGATGGCAGCAACTGCCTTGACCGGCCAGAATCTTGGCGCCCGAAAACCGGAGCGGGTCAAAGAGGTTTTTAAATGGGCGTTATTATTGGGGACCATGATTTCCGGCATCGTGGCAGTTTTTGCATTCACGTTCCCAAGAACCATTCTCTCGATGTTCACTCACTCGGAGCCGGTGCTGATAATCGGGATCCAGTACCTGAGGACCGTCGCACCCTGCTATTTCCTCTTTGCCCTGATTTTCGTTTCGATGGGAGTAGTAAATGGGGCCGGGCAGACAATAGTCCCAATGATATTCACCCTTATTTCGCTCTGGGTGGTGCGTGTGCCGATTGCGTGGTATCTGTCTCGGAATACCCCGCTCAAAGTAACGGGCATCTGGATCGCGATGGCGGCGGGATTCATGGTGACCGCAATGATCGGCTACTTGTACTACCTCACGGGCAGATGGAAGAAAGCAGCCTTAAAAATCCATTCATTCAAGGAGCCGATGCAGACCGCTGCCACAGAGGTTTAGGGGTTCGTTTTATCATTGGAGCAGAGGGTACATTGTGAGGAGGTTAAGAACGTGGGCAAGCAGCTTCAATATGAAGATGTAGAGCAATATCTGAGCACCTTTTCGACGGAAGCCCCACACTTCCAATTTGGTCGCCTGCTTTATCTAGTACTGGCAGGAGTTGAGAACCTGCGGAAAAATGTGGCAGATGCAGATATTCGGGAACATGCGCATTTCATAACCGATGCACAGGCAGCTTTTTTGCAGCGGATTCTGGATGACCGCGCCGAAAGCATCGAATGGTTTAAAGATTATATCTCGCACTCCAGCCAAACAGGGCAGCTGTGATCCAGCTTGTCGTTCCGATAGCTCATTCTTTACGCCCCAGAGAGGGATTTCTGTCGGCCACCCCTCCAAATTCGTCCAGCATCCAGTCCCTCTGTGCATCAATGATTCTCCCAACCCAACACCTGATGGCATTCATGCACAGTTCGAAATCAACTCTCTGAAACGTCTCGGCCGCATCCGAACGGATGCCTGGTGATTCGCTCGTGGTGAATGCACCCTCGGAGGTTGAGTTGAGGACGAACCGGTATTCAGGGGAACCCGAGAGGGTAATGATTGCTGCCAGAGCATCTCTTTCATCGTCGCACTTCATAGTGAAGCCGTGCCGTGTAAAATGCGTGGAATCCAGGACCTCTGCAATCCTATTCTTCATATCGGTGCTCAACCTGGCCATAGCTGCTTCCTCATTGCCGATTCCGATCATGGCACTCGATAATGTATCCTGCCCCGTCCAGACCTTTCTCTGAAAGCATAGCCGATTCTCCAAGGACTGCCAAATCTGGAAATTCAGGCGCACTGGAAAGCGCCAAATGCAAGAAAACAAAGCCCTCAATGAAGAGGCTTCGCACCGTCGTTGTTCTTGACGTAAGATCGCCGGCGGAATCGTCCTCCAGATAGGGGTGCAAACGGAAGTGGGACTCAAAACCTAATGGGCTTATGCCCTGGGAGCGCCGGCGTCCTCGCCGGCAGGCAGGTGCGCACATGGGGAATTTCCGAATTAATCAAAGAGCTGCAGCGACTTGTAGGGTTTTTGGCAAACATATCCGGTAGTCGTGAATATGTGCCGGCGAGGACGCCGGCGCTCCCAGGCGCTGTTCTTTTTGC
>JAHFUH010000566.1 GCA_023265215.1 Acidobacteriota bacterium | reverse complement strand
TGGAATTGAATTGTCATTACTTCTTCATCCTTTACCAACTTCTACATATTATACTCTCATTCCGAGTGCGTGGAATACAGGGTCTGGTCCGCCGGCATTGGCTTCAGCGATTCCAGGCGGCTGGCAATGGTCTCCTCCAGATTGTTACAGCCCGTTGGTGGGAGTATTCTCCCGCCAGTCATCATCGATGTATGCGCTCAGGCTTTTTCAAAATCCGCATCCCGCTTAAAGAAGGCGATTAGCGCGTCCAGTTCCCAGGGTACTGCGTCTACGGATACGCTCTTTTCATTGATATCACGGCTCCGTTTTCACAACGGCAGGTTTTTAGTAAGCAATTTCCTCTCTTTTACGTACTTGATTATATATGATCAGATGTAGGTCATTGACGTTTCGCTTCCTTGATTGTGAATACATCTGGATGGGCCTTTAACCAATGGGTTGGTGGCCTGAATCCAACAACAAAGAACATGTGAACATTGTGAGGGTTGGCTATGTGTTTCGCTCCGAGCAATATCAAGAATTTGTCCAATTGGAATTGGGACGGCGATGTCATTATCCGGCAGCCAATCGTGCCATCGGGCAGGCATATAATCGGATCACGAAAGAGCTATGATATTGATGTCCGAGAATTTCTCACTTCCAATCGAAATGCAGTAATGGAGCGTGTCATTCAGGAGATAATTCCTCGCTATATCCGCAAAAATAACGGCAAAGCGAGCCGTTTTGTTGCTCCCCAAAAGGGTTCTTCTGATTATCGGGCGGCGGTTATCACCAATTTTGTTGCTGACACAATCGCCTACAAAACGAGTAAAGGCCGAGATCCCTGGCAGTTCCCCGATGAGACGCTTGTGCTAAAAGCCGGCGATTGCGAAGATCGCGCGTTTTTGCTGGCTTCACTACTCCTTGCGTCCGGAATCAGTCCCTTTAATTGCCGGGTCGCTTTCGGCCAAATGAAGCTCGGAGATATATCTCATGATCATATGTGGGTGATGTATAAAAACGAACGTGGTCAATGGGCGGTTATCGAGCCACTCCGGTTGGGTCAGGCGCTTGCTGATGAACATATCCCAGAGGTTAAGCAGCCATTTCAACCGCCGCCCGAAATCGAGTATGTTCCCCAATTCCTTTTCAACGATACTCATTTGTGGGCGGTAAGTGGAAATGCAAAATTAGATGATCGCGACCGTTTTCTCCGACGGGATTGGAATCGCCTCAACCCGAAGTTCGCCGGGGAGGTGCATCTATCTATCATTGAGGAGGCTATTGGTGGAGTTCCAAATGTTCCCTTATGGGTACTGAAAGAACTCAAGCGGAATTTCTCAAGACTCTTTCTTGTGGGTCCCCTAATTGATTCCATCGACTTAAATATTCTTGAATACAGCCCGCTTGACCACTTCGACAACGGCTATATCCCGGAATCCTGGGAACAGGTGAAACAGAATCTTGCTTTATTCAAGCAGGACAATCGTGCAAACTTGCAGGCGTTCGCCAAAGCAGCTCATGCTATCGCTGATTTCTACGCCCATTCGTCCTATGTTCACTTTGCAAACCTTATAGATCCCAATAGTCTGCAAGGTCGTGCCGAAATCTATGATCCTTCCGGAGCAGCGGCATTTCTTACACAGCCTTCCTACTTGCCGCCCTCGACCTTTGATCTAACCGACCCTAAGTTCACCATAAACGGCAGCCTCTGGACACAAGGGAAGGAAAAAGCAGCACAGCGCTGGTCTGGGCTGTTGATCTCAGGCCGTTATGCACAACCCAACGATACACAGGCTGGCCTGACCAACCATCTCACCGAAGGCATTGCAAGCATCCCAGCTGTATTGAGGAACACGCCTGGATTTTCAGATCGCGGCTCTCTTCCGCACCACAATCAGATCGCCGTAGACGATACGGTCCCGGGTGGCCAGCATTGCCTTTATCACCAAGAGACGACTGCCGGAACGGCGTTGATGCTTTATGCTAATCAGCTAAAGTGGCGCAAAAACACTGCAATCATGCATGTGCGAAAAACATTTTCACAGAATTTCGCATTGACCAATGGAAAAACCTTGATTGCACAATGACCGAGGAAGAAGGATTCCAATCATTTTTGAAAGCCGAGAAATATTTTGAATTTTCCGATGACAAATCGATTCAGATACAAATGATCAATTTATTAAGAATCAGATTCACATATTTTTGACATTGGTGTTGATCAATAATTTGCAAGCATGGCGGCGGTCACTTCTGGGGGCAAATAGATACATTTGCCAAAATCTTAAGGTCGGCTTATTTTGAAAACAATTCAACGTCAAGGAGCTACAATGTCCTCTCAGCCAAAACCAGTTCACGTTCGGCCAACACATATTTCCGTCACTTTTAAAATTGTAACGCCGGATCAGCTCCGGCGAATCATTTTTACTCTTAGCAGAGTATCCGATGATACTAATGATAGCTGGAGCGTCATGTTCGAGCTTGCTGAACGTGCCGATGTCACTAAAACTTTCCAACTCGTCATTCAGCTTCAGGTTGATGTGGACCACGATGATCGTACCAAAGCTGAGGCAACGGCAAAAAACGGATTGGATTCCGACCAACACGCACAAGCTCTCGTAGCCGCGGATACCGCCAAAGACGCAAAGACAGGTGATGCAACTTTGGAGGACGCGCAGAACGATGCTAAAGCTGTAATTGCAGCGCGCAACCTGAATTCTCCAAAATAAAATGCCATGGATGATCCCCGCAAGGAGATCCCCTTTGATAGATCATAAACTTAATTTGCCATTCGCTTCCATGTGGATGGCTTGTCTTGATTATTTTCATAACAAAGCCAGCAGGATGGCCGCTGTCTGCGCTGTTTATGGTTTTTTACTTTTGTTTGCTCCAGTAGCTGTCGGACAGGTGTGCAGCCATTTGCTCAAAGGGAGTTCCGCTGACATAAAATTCTATGCAACCAATGGCTACGTGATTCGACAAATCGACTTTCGGAGTCCCTATGATTTTTTATTCTTTGTCCATCATCGGCTGCTTAAAATAAAGGAAAGTTTGGCGATCCATGAAGGGCATACATTTACTGTCGAGGACTACAACACCAGCGCCGATGTGGTGAAGACGATAATCGAATCGGATAACGCGTTCGGAAGTTCTCTTGCGAAAATATCTGTACGGACAGCGAGCATCGAAAACTGTCAGGAGAGCGTGAAAACCATTGACGTTATTTACCGGGTCTTTACAACTGATCCCATGTCCTTGGCAAAAGCCTCGCCAGAAGATCGCCGCACGATAGTGGAACAACCGGCAACAGCATCAGCGGAGAGGAGCACCGATCCATCTTATAAACTCCAGCCTGGATTGGGCTATTACTATAGCGCTTTGGGCGGCGGCGGCGATTTTTTGGCAAAGGTGCCAGGCACCTTTTTCAGTGACTTCCATATTTCGGGATACGGATCATCATCCAGCCGCGCGCTGATTGCTCAACTCAATGGATCGCGATCGTCCCAAAATCCTTTGCTAGATAGGTTGAATTATCACCTGAGTTATTCCAACTCAGAAGTACCCGCCTCCCAAATGCAGCTCACTAAAAACAGCCTAAATTTGCGTTTTGTGGGTTTCTCCAGGCCCCTGGAGGCTCATACAGCAAAGATTATGTTGCGCTATGGAACATCTTTCGAAAAAGGAATTCAACAAAGCACGGATTCGGCGATAAAGGTTCCACAAGAGGTGATTGAATATTCTGGTTACAACGCCTTGCGCATCTATGCGGGCGCGACGAGCATAACGCGGTATTCAGAAGCATCTGTCTCTTATGGCTTGCAGGTCAGCGCGAAACAATTTGGTGAAATTGATTTCGTTAAACAGGTCGGAGACGCAACTTTTAGCCTAAGATTTCCGGGCCATACACACTCACCCTGGGACCTTCAGATGCGCCTTACAGCTGGAG